>JAJFLK010000277.1 GCA_021772735.1 Candidatus Sumerlaeota bacterium
ATCGAGCACCTGGCGGATTTTGAGCTGCCGAGCGCAGTCCAGGCCGAGCACATCATCGTCCTCGACCAAAGCGAGGCCGAGGCCGTTGGCGAGCGGCTCGCCGCAGGCGAGGCCTTCGAGGCCGTCGGGGCAGACGTGAGCCTGGATCGCGATTCTCTGCCAAACTCCGTCCAGCTGGGATGGGTCGAAGAAGGGGAGGATTTCATCCGAGGCGTCGGCCAGGTCGCGGGCCTCTCGCGGGCTCTTGGCTCGCTTGAGGATGGGGCGACGACGGGGCCCCTCAAATCGCCCAGAGGGTATCATTGGTTCCGCGCGACGGCACACCGCAAGCCCGCGCCGAGGCCGCTCGATGGAATCGAGGCCCAGGTCAAGAACGCCATGGAGCTTGATACATTGCAGGCGCGCCGGCAGGCGCTGCTGCGTGAGTTCCGCTCCGTGATCCCGTACGAGGTCTACGAGCAGAAGGTCGAGGCCGTCTATGGCCGGACCAATGCCGAGCCTGAGAAGAGAAACGAGGTCGTTCCCGAAAGTGAACCTGCCGCCGCCGACGACGAAGCCACCGACGGCGCGGACGACGGGGTCGATGACAGGGCAGACGATGGGCCCGAGGCTGACTGACTCGCGAACAGGGCGCCGGCCGAGGGGGGCAATGCCACTGAGAGAACCTGAGATCGTCCCCCGGCGCAGGGCAGTCTTCATGGGTCGGGTGCAAGAAGTGAATATCGGAAGAAGAAAGCGCGTTTTGACTGAGAATCAAACTTCGCACCGGAGACTCTGCAGATTCGTTATCGGTTTGATGGCCTTGTGCGTCGCGCTGATGACAGGCGCGCCCTCGCGTGTCTGCGCTCAGGATGTCGGTTCGGCGAAGCAAACCACGCCTCTCGCGTCCGGTTCGACCGATTCGCCCGATTCAAGCCCGCGGCAGTTTCGAATCGTGGCGATGGTGGCCAGCACTGATCTTGGCGCACTTCTCGATATCACGCTTGACCCATTGATTCCGAACTTTGACGAGACCAGCATCGTAAGCATCGAGCAGACTGAGGGCGAAGACGTCTGGAATGTCACCGGCGCCTGGAAGGCGGATTACTCGTCAAGCGGGTCGGGGGGCGCATGGCACGCATCCATCCAGGCCTTTGATACGGGAGAGCATCCGCTGCCCGAGTTTTTGGTCAGCTTCCGCACGCGCAACGGATCCATCGAAAGCGCGACGGCCGGCGGCGATGCAAGCATCGAAATCGCCAGCGTCATCGCCCAGAGCGAAGACTCGGAGCAACTTCGGGATCTCAAGCCGATCCACACCTTTCCGGGTCAGGGGTTCCCCTGGTTGGCGCTGGCCGGTGGGCTGCTGGCGGCCGGGGCCTTGGCGTTTATTTTTTGGAAGCTGGCGGGTCGAGGAAAGATCGGCGATGAGGACATCGAGCCCGAACCTGAATTGCCGCCCGGCGTCTGGGCGATGCGTGAAATCGATCGGCGAAGCGTCCTGAGCGTCAACGCCTCGGGCCCCGCAAAGGAAATCGCGACTCTCTCCTCGGATGTGATTCGGATGTATCTCACGCGGCGCTACGGGTTCTCGGTCCTGGATATGACGACCGGCGAATGCCTCGGCGTGCTGCGCGATTGGGAGCCTCGCGAGGAAATCCGGACGGCCGTGAAACGGTTCCTCGAAGAATGCGATTTTGTGAAGTTCACGAAGTTCGAGTATACGCGGGAGCGCTGGCCGGGGTTGTGGGTTAGCGCCCGCGACATCGTTCAGGCCTCGACGCCGAGCGAAGAATTGGATGAGGGGGCGAATGGGGCCGGTGGTGCGATCCCGCCTAAACGAGCTGAGAGTGACTCCGTGGGGGCGACGAGCGGCCGATGAGATTCGCGCACCCTCAACTTCTGATGCTGTTGCTCGCCGTGCCAGCGATCGCCGCGCTGATGTATCGCGCGCGTAATCGGGCGAGCCCGAAGATGCTGTTCTCCTCGCTCCTGCTTGTCGCCGCAGGCGCATCCTCATTGAAGGAACGCATGCGTGCGCTGCCGAGCGTGCTGACGCTCCTCGCCCTCACGCTGATGATCATAGCGATTGCGCGTCCTCAATCCCCCTGGCGCGAGACGAGGCGCAAAGTCGAGGGCATCGATATCATGCTCGTCACGGACGTGAGCCAGTCGATGGGCGCGTTGGATTTCAAGCCGAATCGCCTGGAGAAGGCCAAAGCCGTGATGAAGGATTTCATTCAGGGGCGAGAGAATGACCAGATCGGCGTGGTCATTTTTTCAGATCAGACCTATACGCTTTGTCCCCTGACGCAGGATTACCCCGCGCTTGATACTTTTATCGATCGGATCGATTTCGACCTGACCGCAGGCACGGCGACCGCCATCGGGATGGGGCTGGCGAACGGAGTTAACAAGCTCAAGGATTCGCCGGCCGAGAGCAAAGTCATCATCCTTCTGACCGACGGCGAGAACAACCATGGCAAGATCGCGCCGCTCGAAGCCGCCGAGATCGCGCGCCGGCTCAACGTCCGGTGCTATACGATCGGCGTCGGCACGAGGGGAATGGTGCCGATCGACGTCCCCGGAGATGATGGTCGAATCCATCGGCTCCATTTCGAATCGCGAGTCGATACGCCAACGCTCGTAAAGATTGCGGAGATGACCGGAGGGCAATTCTTCGCGGCCGAAAGCAATCAGGGCCTGGAAGAAATTTTCGAGCAGATCGATCAGCTGGAGAAGACCGAGTTCGAAGTGAACGAGATGAATTATTTCGACGAGTTGGCGCATTACCTGATGGTGCCTGCGCTTCTGATATTCGCGGCCGCGTTCGTTCTGGACCGGACGTGGTTCTGGTCGTTTCCGTGATGGGATTATTCACGAGCGGATGAAAGGGAAAGAAAGGACGGTAACTTGCATTTTGGTAATCCAGACGCTCTTTGGGGGCTGGCGCTCCTTGCGGTCCTGGTCGCGGTCGGATCGATGGCGATCGGACGGCGGCGCCTCGCGGTCAGGCGCCTGGGCGATCGCGTGCTCGTCAAGCAACTCTTCGCCGGCTCGGTCGGCCGATGGCGGATGCGCCAGTTTCTCGCCGGGCTCGCCGCTTACAGCCTGCTCGCGTTCGCGGCGGCGCGGCCTCAGTATGGTCAAATCGAGCAGCGGATTCAGAGCGCAGGCGTTGACGTCATGATTGCGATCGATACATCACCGAGCATGACGGCCGATGATGTCATTCCGAACCGGCTCGCGGCAGCGCGGGGGGCTTTGCGTACGCTGCTTGAGCGATTCCGGGGCAATCGGGTCGGGATCATCGCCTTTGCTGGCGATGCGTTTCTGGTCTGCCCGATGACCATCGACCATGCAATGGCGGGCATCATCCTGGATTCGATCGACGAGAAAACTATCGGCCTGGCGGGGACGGATATCGGCGGGGCGATCAACCTGGCGGTCGGTTCGTTCGAGAAGCGAAGTTCGGGCAGTCGAGTGCTTGTCCTGCTGACCGACGGCGAAGACAACGAGGGGCAAGGCGTCAAAGCCGCCCGGCTTGCAGCCGATGCGGGAGTGCAGATATTCGCCATCGGGATCGGCACTCAAAAAGGCTCGACCCTGAACGCCCCAGGCGGCGGCTTTCGGACCGGGCCGAGCGGGACGACGATTAATTCGCGGATGAACCTGGCCGGATTGGACGCAATCGCTCGCGAGACCGGCGGGCTTGCATACGCCGCCGGAGAGAACCCGACTCGGTCGGTCAACTCGGTGGCGCTGCGGATCGATCGAATTCAGAAAAGCGAGATTGAGGGCAACAAGCTTGTGATTTATCAGGACCGATTCGAGTGGTTTCTCGGCCCCGCGATCGCATTCTTGTTCTATGTGTTGCTCTCCAGACCTGCGCGCCTCGAAGCCGTGGC
>JAJFLK010000278.1 GCA_021772735.1 Candidatus Sumerlaeota bacterium
CAGAGCGCGGGCGAGGTCTGTGCCGCGCTGCTTGAAGGCTTCGCCGATGACGAACTTCAATGGGAGCGCGCCGCGATCAAAAAGGCAATCAAGGCGGCGGGCAAGGCGGCCGGCATCAAAGGCAAGCCGTTGTTCTTCCCCCTGCGTGCGGCCCTGACCGGCGCATTGCACGGGGCGTCGCTCGATGGCGTAGCGGCGGTTCTCGGGCGCGAGACCAGCGTTGCGAGGCTGGGCCGATTCGTTGACGCGATTTCACAAACATAGGAACGGTCCATGTCCGATACGCCGCTCGTCATCTACAACACGCTCACTCGAAACAAGGAGCCGTTCACGACGGTCGATCCTGATTCGAAACGTGTCACGATCTATAACTGCGGGCCCACTGTCTACGATCGATTCCACATCGGCAACGCGCGCAACTTCGTCGTCATGGATGTCGTCCGCCGGTATTTCGAATGGATCGGGTTCGAGGTCGTTTTCGTCCAGAACCTGACCGATATCGACGACAAGATCATCGGCCGGGCAAACGAAGAGAAGCGCCCCGCATCGGCCGTCGCCGCTGAATTCACAGAGGCTTACTTCGAAGACGCCGCCAAGCTCGGTGTGCGCGAAGCGAGCCATCATCCCAAGGCGACCGAATACGTCGATCAGATGATCGCGTTCATCGGCGAGCTGATCACAAAGGGCGTCGCTTACGAGGTCGGCGGGAGCATTTACTTCCGCGTCCGGGCCTTCGGCGCATACGGCAAACTTTCGGGCCGCAAGATCGAAGAGCTGCGCGAAGGCGAGCGGATCGAGATCAATCCCGATAAGGAAGACCCTCTGGATTTTGTCCTGTGGAAAGCCGCCAAACCCGAGGAGCCGAAGTGGCCGTGCCCCTGGGGCGAGGGGCGGCCGGGATGGCATACCGAATGCGCGTGCATGTCGCGCGAGCTGCTCGGTACGACAATCGACATCCACGCCGGCGGCGCGGATTTGCAGTTCCCGCATCATGAAAACGAGATCGCTCAGCGTGAATCGCTATCGGGTCGGCCCTTTGCGCGCTTCTGGATGCATAACGGGTTCCTTAATATCGATCAGCAGAAGATGAGCAAATCGCTCGGCAACTTCTTCAAGATCGACGAGGTTCTCGATCGTTTTCCGCCCGAAGCCATTCGAGCCTTTCTCCTCTCGGCGCATTACCGGCATCCGCTCGACTTCAGCGACGCGGCTCTGGAAGAGGCCCACGCCTCGATCAACCGAATCAACAACGGCATCGGCACGGCGATGAAAATTCTGGCGATTGAGGGGCGGACACTCCGGATATCGGGCAACACAGCAGACGTTACGGCATCCGATTTGGACCGCACCGGCGAAGCTGCCGCGCCGTTCATCAAGGCGTTCGAGGCGGCGATGGGCGACGATTTTAATTCGCCGCGCGCGATCTCGGTCCTGCATGATATCGTCAGCGCGATTCACGAGGCGCGTCAGGCGACGCCCGTGCCGTATGACCGGCTTGAAGCGCTCGCCGTTCTTGCCTGCGCGCTGCGCGATTTTTTCGGGTTTGCGCCTGCAGAATTGACCGGGGAAGGCGAGAGCTCCGGCGATGTTTCGGTTCTCCGTATCGCCGCGAGTGTCCACCGCCTGGCGGCCGAGCAGGGACTCAGCGCCTTGAGCGAGGCGTTTACCGAGGAGCTCAGAGCAGAGGAATTGACCGCGCTCTCAGGCGAACCCGCCGCCGCCGACCTGGCCTGGGAATCGTTCGGCGGTCCCGCCGAGCGTGGCCGATTCATCGAACTGCTCATCGAAGTCCGAAAGCTGGCGCGCACGAACAAGGCCTACGCCGTTGCGGATTCAATTCGTGATGATCTCAGCGAAGCGGGTATCGCGCTCGAGGATCACCCGCAGGGAACGATCTGGAAAGACGTCTGAGGCGGCGGGGCTGCCCGCATGGGACGAGGAGAGCGGAGACCCAGGGCAAGAATGCAATCAAGATACGCCAGCGCCGAATGGCTCGAACTCTCCGGTCTTCCGGCCGAGATGAACGACCGCGTGCGCCAGCACTCCTGGGTGGTGTTCAAGAAAATCGTGGAGCTAGATTGCAAGCGCAACCGCCGGCCCGAGGCGGTCGAGATCTCGCTGGGCGAACTCGGTTCGCGGTGCGGTCTGGACCCCGAGCGCGTCGGCAAGATCGCCGAGGCTCTCTCCAAGAAGAAGTATCTGGCGTGTTTTATCCCCGATAACGAGGACGAATCGGGCCTCTTTCAGGTCCGCGTCCCGATCCGGACGCCGCGTTCGGCCGAGGAGGTCGCGCTCGCGGCCACCGATCCGCAGCTCCGTGATCCGGCCACGTTCCGCTATGCGACGGCCGACGACGCCGAGGCACCGGACGAATCCAAGGTCCAGCATATCGTCGATCTTTACCTGAATTCCTTGAGCCAGAAAATGAACTCCTTTATTGTGGACGAGATCGAGATCATCGCGCAGAGGTTTCCCCTCGGGACGGTCGAGAAAATGATGCGGCGGGCTTCAAAACTGGAAATTCGCTCCATCGGCTGGGTCACGCGGGAACTGATCCGCGAGGCGAAGAAGACCAGCAAGAAGAAAAAGGACGCTCCCGGCAAGGTCGATCCGCAAGAGGGCGATCACAGAGCGGTTTAACCATGACGGCCCCACGCAAGAAAAATTCTTCATCCTCGCCCAAGGTGTCTGAGCCTGCTGGCAATGGCGCCCAGGCGGAGAATGGTAACGGTCTGCCCGCGACGAGCGGCAAGTTCGAGAAGATCCACGCGGATCCGATCGACGCGAAGCCGTCGGCCGAGGTGCTCGATGTCGTCTCGCCGGTCGATGATATCGAATGGCAGCGGCAGTTCTTCTCGGACCGCAGGCTTGAAGGCGCGCGCATCCCCCGGCGATTCTGGAAGAAGAACCTCGGCAATTTCATCGCGCGCGATAAGAAGCGCCGCGAGCTGGTCCGCGATGCGAAGAGATTTGTGCAAAGTTTCAGCTTCGATGATGAATACCCGCGTGGGCTGCTCCTGCGCGGCGAGGTCGGCTGCGGCAAAAGTCATCTGGCCATCGCCATCCTGCGCGAGATTATCGACAAGGGATATACGGGGCTGTTCTACAATTCGCCCGCGCTCTTGCAGGAAATCCGCGATACGTTCGACGCGCAAAACCCGAGGACCGAAAGCGCCCTGATCGATGAACTCCTGGAAACCGATCTTCTGATATTCGACGACCTCGGGGCCGAGAAGAGCAGCGAATGGACGCTGGACCGGTTCTATTTGATCATCAATAAGCGCTACGAAAGCTGCAAACCGATCATCGTGACGACGAACCTGGACAAGTACCAACTTAAAGAGCGGCTCGGGGATCGCATCCTCAGCCGGCTGGTCGAGATGTGCGAATTCATGGGCGACTTCCCGCCAGAGGATTATCGCCGCCGCAAGCTCAAGCACGATTTGATCTGAATTACGTCGCGCGCAAATTAATTAGGGACAGTTACCTATTTCCCCGTATGTCTACTCCCCGGCGTGAATGACTCCGGAAAATAGGTAACTGTCCCTAATTAATTTGCGCTTGCTACTCGGAGCAAAGTTTTAAGAATCGCTCTAAAGAATTTTTTCGATATTCTCAGGCGGGCGACCCAGAACTGCCCTGCCTCCGACGACGACAATCGGCCGTTCGATCAGGATCGGGTGCTCGATCATCGTGTTCATTAACACTTCATCGGAGATATCGTCTCCGCCCAGGCCGAGCTCTTTGAATAACGATTCCGATTCACGAATCAGGTCGCGCGGCTTGAAGCCGAGTTTTTCGAGGAGTGCATTCAGTTCGGCGCGCGTCGGCGGGTTCTTCAAATATTCAACAACCTCGGGCTCGATCCCGCGCTCGCCAAGCAACGCGAGAGTCCGCCGGCTCTTGCTGCACCTCGGGTTGTGATAGATCGTCGCCTTGGTTGTCATGAATGCCCCGGTCGCTATTCCTCGTCCTCGTCGACCTTCTTGCGGCACGCCTCGCGTTCGGCCCTTTTTTTAGCGTCTTCGATTACACGCGTCTTGGGCGTAGGCGAGCCGCGCTTGCTCGGCTTGGGGATGACCAGTTTGCGTGATGGAGGTTTCTTCGCCATGGGATACCTGGAACGCCCGGTTTGCTCACCCGCGCCGGTGAAAACTACAAATCACCGGCACGCGAGGCAAGATCATTCTGGCTTCATTCCAACACCCTCAAGCCCCTTGAGCGCCAGAGCCATCTCATTGATCTCTTCGATATTGCGCAGGAACCACGGGTCGATGCCCGTCAGGTCGTGAACCTCTTCGCGGCTCATCCCGCCCGCCAGCGCGTGCTGGACGTAGAAGATACGTTCGGGGCCCGGCGTGGCGAGAAAGTGATGCAGCCGCGCGGTGTCCATTGGCTCGAAAATTCCTGCCTCATCTTCCGCGCGGCCGTCGGGAAGCTTTCCGTCGAACCCTAGCCCCGCCCTTCCGGTCTCGATGCCGCGCGCGGCTTTTTGGAGCGCCTCCTTGAACGTCCGTCCGATGGCCATCGTCTCGCCGACCGATTTCATCTGCGTGCCCAGGGTGGGATCGCTTCCGGGGAATTTCTCGAACGCGAAACGCGGGATCTTGTCGTCGCAATAATCGATGCTCGGCTCGAAGCTCGCCGGCGTCTTTTGCGTGATGTCGTTGGCGAGTTCATCGAGGCGATAACCGACCGCCAGTTTCGCGGCGATCTTCGCGATCGGGAAACCGGTCGCCTTCGAAGCGAGCGCAGAGGAGCGGCTGACCCTGGGATTCATTTCGATCACGAGGCGCCGTCCCGTTTTGGGATCGACGGCGAACTGAACGTTCGAGCCGCCCGTATCGACGCCGATCGCGCGGATGATCGTCTTCGCGTCGTCGCGCATCGCCTGATACTGCCGATCGCTCAGCGTCTGCGCGGGCGCGACGGTGATCGAATCGCCGGTGTGAACGCCCATCGGGTCCAGGTTTTCGATCGAGCAGATGATGACGACGTTATCCGCGCCATCGCGCATGACTTCGAGCTCAAACTCTTTCCAACCCAGCAGACTTTCCTCGATAAGTACCTCGCCGGTGGGCGAGAGATCGATCCCCCGACGCAGGATGGCGCGATACTCCTCGATGTTATAAGCCGTTCCGCCGCCAGTCCCGCCCAGCGTGAAGCTCGGCCGGAAGATCGCGGGGAACCCGATCTCGCCGAGCAGCGCCAGGCCTTCGTCGAATCCTCTTGCGACGCCCGAGCGCGGCAGTTCGAGTCCGTGATCGAGCATGGTCTGTTTGAATAGCTGACGATCCTCGGCCCGCTCGATCGCATCGAATGAGGCTCCGATCAATTCCACGCCAAGCTCATCGAGCACGCCGGCTTTGGAGAGGTCCACCGCGAGGTTCAGCGAGGTCTGACCGCCCAGCGTCGGAAGCAGCGCATCGGGGCGCTCGC
>JAJFLK010000279.1 GCA_021772735.1 Candidatus Sumerlaeota bacterium
GAGCGTCGGCGCGTTGTGACCGATCCAGCAGAACGTGCAGTGATGCGGGCAACCACGTCCCAGGTCGACAAGAGCCATATCCGCGAACTCGGTGTGGGGCGTCAGAATCTGCGACGCGCCCGGAAAGTCTTCGAGATCGCCGATCCTCGGGGACGGCGGCGCGGGAGGGGCGAACAAAGCGACCTCTTCGGACGCGCACTTTGAAACGACCGAACTCATGCCGAAATTTGCGACGAGAGCCTCGACGTCGGAGAGGTCCAAACCGGCGGCGAGGCGCGCGGCGGGCGTCAACTCGACGCCCGGCAATTCGTTGATCGCGCGCAACCGAGCGGCATGTGAATCCGGGCCCAAGTAACACAAAGCGTCAAGCATCGGCGGCAGCGCGACCTCGGCGTCGCCATGAATAAATCCATCGATGTACGGCGTCAGCGGTGCGCGATTGAGCGAGACAAGAACTCCGCCAAGAACGACCAGTGGAAATCGGCGCCCCGCAGCCCTTTTGCCTGCCAAGCGGGGAATCCCGAAGGCCTCCAGAATCCGGAGCATGTTCGTCTCATCCATCTCATAGCACGCGGAGAACGCGATCAGATCGAAGTCGAATAGCGATGCGCCCGAATCGACCGACCCCTCGCCGATCGAATCGAGAAAGAATCGTTCGACCGTGCATTCGGCATGCGCGTTGACGGTCCGCCAGGCGAGCTGGAACCCGAGGCTCGACATCCCGAGGCGGTAATCGTTGGGATAAACCAGCGCCACGCGAAGACTGATCCGGGGCTTGGCGCCCGGAACGAATGCGAAACGCTCGGCATCGAGCCGGGTCCGGCGCGTAAATTTCTGCGAGACACTCATCGTTGAATTTTAGCCTCCGCTATGAGGCGGATCATAGGATAAACACTGCGAGTCGGAGCCGCGCCCGTTTAAGTGCACGGGCGTCAACCCGCGCATCCATCCGCATCACTCCGCGCTGAGGTGAGGCCTCAGAGCGGCCGCGACGCGTTCGGCAAAGATGGCATAGCCCGCCGTATTGGGGTGAATCCCGTCGGACATCAGCGAGGTCCGGCCGAAAATGCCATCCAGAATATCGGGCACATACACACACCGATGACGCCCTGCGAGCTCCTTGAAGCGGGTTCCGAAATTCTCCGAGACGAGCGGCAGGCCCTCGACGCCGATCAACACGACCAGAATGCCGGCCGCCGTGCATTGCCCGACGATCTCATCCAGGGCAGCGAAGGTTTCATCGACGTCGCGGTTCTTGAGCAGATCATTGCCTCCCAAGCAGACCAGAACGATACCGGGCTTCTCGGCCAGCACAGCGCGCTCGAGCCGTGCCAGGCCTTCGGCGGCCGTCTCGCCGGCGACGCCCAGATTCACGACCGGACGACCGATCAGTTTGGAAAGCTGCTCGGGATAGGTTCCGCCCGCCGAAGAGCCAATGCCCTGGGTCAGGCTGTCGCCCAGGGCGATGATTGGCCCGGGCGAGGGCGGAGAATTGGCGACGCGGTATCCCATGCCGATAAAGAAGACATAGGCACCCGCCGAAGCGGCAAGCGCGGCGACGATCGCAAGGTTACGGCGAGACATATTGAAAAATCTATGGGGTGCGGATGTGCGGCGACTGCGATCAGGAGGGATCGCTTGTATCGGCCTTGAGGCGCGGGCCGAACTGATCGTAAACCGAGTTCACCATGAAGCGCTCTTCTCGGCGCACGGACATGGCGGAAAGCTGATAGGCGTTCAAGATAGGCGACCCGCTATTGGCGCGCAGCCTGCGCACGAAGTCATCGGCGTAGAGAGCGAACTCGTCGACCGATTGAAACAGTGGGGAAATGCTATTCGGAACCTCTGCGTCCTTGTAACCCATGACGACCCATGCCCAACTTTCTAGTAGATTCCTGCGCCCCTCTTTACCAGTCCGCCCACTACATCATCTGCCCCGGAGCAATGCAAGACAATAAATCGAGTACGTTCCGCAAGGCGCCGACGGGAACGGTCCCGGGCGGGTCATCGAGTGCGATTCAGCGTCGCTGCAGAGACGGTCCGGGCAGGCGTAATTGATCGGTATACAAGGACCTTAAGTCGGGAATTGGCTTGAGCCAAATTTTGCTCGGGCCGATAATGGCCGCTTCTGAGCCCGAGACCGAACCTCCGGACGTCAATTGCGGAAGCTTGGCGGCTCCACGGGGAAGGCAACCGCGTGAATTTCTTCCAACGGCTCCCCCATTTCTCAGTCTTTAACGAACTGGTCGAATCGCGTCACTTTACGAAAGTTCCCGAGGATTGGTTTGTCGTCGTCGCCGATGTGGAAGGATCGACAGCGGCTATCGAATCGGGCCGATACAAGGATGTGAATACGATCGGCGCGGCTTGCATCGTCGCGGCTCAAAACGCGATGGATAAGACGGACTTTCCTTACACTTTCGGAGGGGACGGGGCTACTTTGCTGATCCCGCCGGAAGCGATCGACAGTGTCGCGAGTGCGCTGAACGCGGTAAAAGTGCTGGCCAAAGAAAAGTTTTCTCTATACCTGCGATTGGGAAAAGTCGCCGTCTCCGAGCTTTACGGTGAGGGGTGCGTCCTTGAGGTGGCCAAGTATCAATTGGTTCCAAGCCGCTCCGTTGCACTTTTCCGCGGAGGTGGGGTCTCGAAAGCGATGGCTCAATTACGTGGTGGGGGAGCGTCCGTGGCAGAAGAAAAAATTAGGAAACGACCCGATCGATACCGTCTCTCTGATGGCGAGGTGCCCAACCTGAGTCTCAAGGGACTGTCCTGTCGCTGGCAGCCGGTTCCGTCAAAGCGAGGCAAGACACTGACTCTGATGGTACGGGCCCATTCGCAAGATTCCGCAGCAACGTATCGAAAGATTCTGGACAGGCTCGATAAAATATTTGACGGCAACCTAAGAGCTGCCAATCCAATCCATGTCGACAACATGAGCTACAAAAGACTTTGGGCGATTTTGAACGAAGAGAACCGCCTGCATGCGAGCCCGTTTTCGCGAGCCTTCATCGCGCGCGCAATCGACATTCTGCTATGTGTCATTATCTTCAAACTCAAATTTCCCTCGATCTTCTTTGACGCCCAAAAGTACGCTGACTCTATGGCTTCTCATTCAGATTTCTTGAAATTCAGTGATATCCTGAGGATGGTCGTGGACTGTTCTCCCGTGCAGGTCGATGAGATCCAATCCTATTTCAAGGGTCTCAGGGAAAGCGGGGAAATCGCCTTCGGAACGACGGTGGCTGAAGATGCGCTGATGACCTGCTTCGTTTACGGCACTGGCGAGGGGGAGCACATTCACTTCGTTGACGGGGGAGGCGGCGGCTATGCGGAGGCCGCCAAACAATTCAAAATGCAAATCGAAAACTCCTCCTGATGCGATCCGACTCATGTCGATGCCGGCGATAGAATGATGAAATAGCCCGTCAAATAGGCCGGGCGCGCATTTCCGCCCGAGAGGGTCGAAAGAGTAAGACAATATGTCCTGGTCCGTAGTTTACGTTCTTGCGTTGGGTGGCTCGGCTTTGCTGGGCTGTGCCCTGACGGCCGCAGCTCGCATGGGGGGGCATCGGTATGGAGTTCTCGATCGGCCCACCGACCGCAAGAATCACACGCGGTCGGTCCCGGTCACGGGCGGTTGGGCGATCTTCGGCACGTTCTTCTTGATGGCAGGACTTGGCGGATTGGGCGCGCCCGCGCTCGCCGGCTCGATGCCCGAAGCCTGGGATCCGATACCGCAATACATGCGCAACCTCGCCGGCGTGCGAACCGAATTGCTCGGCATCCTGGGCGGCGCGGCCTGGATCTTCACGGTGGGCGCGATCGACGACGTAAAACCGCTCGGCCCGCGCTTCAAACTCATCGCCCAGATCCTGGCCGTGGTCCCTCCCATCGTCGCCGGGGTGACGATCCGTGGCTTCTTGCCTTATCCAGTGCTCGGCTGGGCTCTGACCATCGGCTGGACGCTGCTGCTGATGAACTCGCTGAACTTCATGGACAACATGGACGGCCTCTGCGCGACGGTCGCCGGGACGATCGCCGTCGTGCTTGCCATCGCGGCAGCTCAGGGCGGGGAGCTTTGGCTTCCGGTTCTTTTCCTGTCGTTCGCAGGCACGATGGCCGGGTTCCTGATCTTTAATTTTCATCCGGCGTCGATCTTCCTCGGTGATTCCGGCGCGCTGACCATCGGTTATCTGCTGGCGATGTTTTCGATCATGACGACCTTCTATCAAGGCGATCAGCCTTCCGGGTTGCCCGTGTTGATTCCGCTCGCCGTGTTGGGCGTTCCGATTTTCGACACCGCCTCGGTAATGTTCATTCGCTGGCGCAACGGAGCGCCGCTGATGGTCGGCGACCGCAATCACTTCTCGCACCGGCTCCAGGCCATGGGATTCTCCGTGCGCCAGACCGCGGTGACGATCGGCCTGCTGACGGGTGCGGTCGGGTTGCTCGCGCTTCCGCTGCGATACTTGCATCTGGGCGCGGCGCTCACGCACTTGTTCGCGATCACCCTTCTTTTCCTCGTTATCGGGGCGCTGGAATTCTTCGGTCGCGCAAGGCCCGGAGCGTGAGGCGCGCGCTTCGCTCAACTCCTTGCGCGGTGTGGACCGCTCGGGCCGCGTTGGCATTCACATTGATCGCTTTTGGCGCCGGGGGATGCCGGATGCAACCCGATCCCCCGGTGCCGGTCCCATTCGAGACCGCGCCCGATTCGGTGGTCATAGAGTCCCGGGTAATCGACTATCGCAACGGCTGGTATCACACGGCAAACGGCAAAGAATCCATCGAAGCCATCGGCAAGCTCTACATGCGCAGCCCCGAACTGATCGGGCGATTGAACAACTTCGCGCCGGCTGACAAGCCTCCCGATGATACGACCTTGTATATTCCTCCGGTCCACGACCTCGAGGCGCTGCGCCTGGTCCTCGAGCGCATCAACCGCGAGCCCGAATCTGTCCCCCGCAACCCACCGCCGCTAGCCTCGATCGCCTCTGCAGCGGAGCAAAACGGCGAGGCCTCAGAAATCATAGGTGATGCAATAATGGAGCCGCTGCGGCGTCGCACGAGCAGCGACACATCGCGCGTGAAACCGCGCGAACCGGCGGAACAAGACAAAGCCCATGGCCCGCACCCGGAGTTCAAGTGGCCGGTTCAAGGCGAGGTCATCGAGAACTTCAAGTCCGGGCGTGGCGGATTCGGAGGGATCACGATCCAAGCCGAACCGGGGACCGCAATCCGCGCTGTCGCCTCGGGCAAAGTCGTCTATGCGGGTCAGATGCGAGGTTACGGGCGAATCGTAATCATCGATCACGGCGACGGGTACGCAAGCGTTTATGCCAGCGACGGCAAGCTGCGCGTTAAGGAAGGCAAGAAGGTCCGTGCGGGGCAACGACTTTCAATTGTCGGCCAGGCCGAACCTTCAGGCCGCTCGGAAATTTTCTTTCAACTCCGCCGCGACGAGCATCCGATCGATCCGCTACCGTATCTGCGATAGGAAAACTCTAATCCTCGCCCAAGGAATAAATCGCAATCGATTCATCTTCGAGCCACGCGTCGCCTAGCGCTCGATCAAGAAGCTTGCGAATCTCCGCGTAAGTACGATCTCCGAGACCACGCTGTCGATCCATAATTTTCAGCTCTTCCAATTTTGAAGGATCGACGCGCTCGCGCGCCCCGCGCCACACGCTTTCGCGCCGGTATTTGTGCACGACGATGTAGCCGAATCCGACGCGCCGAAGGTGGGCAACATCGAGCCGGGCATGCAGGCGCGGATCGAACCCGTCGAGGCGCGAGAGGACAGGATCATCGCGGATGGCCCGGGCTGCCTCGGGCGGCGTCGTCGAAAGATATGCGCCCGCGATCGGCCGTTTGTGCAGCGTTTGCGCGGCCATGTTCAGGACCGTGCGGCTGTCGTCCGTGAACGGCAGGTCGAGCACAGCGCCCTCGGAGGCGGACGCCGCGAGCTGCGCATAGAGCGGCGAGAACGGAAGCGGCCGCGTCGGGTAAGGAAGGCCAAGAAACTCAAAACCGATCAGGCCCACGAGCATAGCGAAGCGCGCCGGCGATTTGTCCTCCATCACGCTCCAACCAAGACCGGCGAGGACGGCCAGAGCAATTCCGGCGGCGATCATGAAACGATTCGCCACGCGGAACAGCCCAAGCCCGGGCAGGCGCTCAAGAAGCGCGAAAGGCAGCGGCGGCGAATCGAGCAATTGGCCCGCCCACCAAAGACGGCTGC
>JAJFLK010000280.1 GCA_021772735.1 Candidatus Sumerlaeota bacterium
GGACCACTCCAAACCTGACCACCAGCTATCTGATGATTCAGCGACCCGACGGCACGTTCGTCAACCAGATCAAGGGCGATATGAAAGACGACACGCGCGACAAGGCCTCCCCGCTCGCCTGGGACTACGACAACGATGGCGACATGGATCTGGCGGTGGGGAAGTCGGTCGGCGACGGGGGAATTATCCTGTATCGATACAGCGGCATTGCCGTCGACTATGACGATGTCTCGGGCGAGGCCGGGTTCACTGACCGGGCGATGACAATCAGCCTCACGCCGGGCGACTACGACAACGATGGAGATCTGGATCTCTACGTCTGCCGAGGAGGCCGAAATACCAGTTTTCTTTACCGCAACGACGGCGACGGGACGTTCACAGACGTGGCCGTCCAGGCGGGCGTGGAGGGCGACTTTGGTCCCGCCCAGGATGGCGGATGTTTTTCCGCCCAGTGGGCGGACTTTGACAACGATGGCGATCTGGATCTCTACGTCCCGACGCTCCCGATCATGAACTATTTGTATTTCAACAATGGGGACGGGACGTTCACGCAGCTCGCGACCGAAGCGGGTGTGGATTTCTCGGGTCATTACCTCGGAACGAGCATCGGCGATTACAATCGCGATGGATTCGTCGATCTGCTCATCGTCGGCAACAGCGGCGCCCCGAACCGCCTGGCGCGCAACGACGGCAATGCCAATCATTGGCTGGCGATCGATCTGATCGGCACGGTGAGCAATCGCTCGGCCATTGGAGCGCGCATCACGCTCGTTTCGGGCAGCCTGAGTCAGATTCGCGAGATCATTTCCACGACCGGGCATGTGAGCCAGAATTCGCTGACATCGCACTTCGGTCTCGGCCCGCGTCTCGCCGTGGATTCAATCGAAGTCCGCTGGCCGAACGGCCTTGTCGAATCCTTCCCCCCGCCCACCTCGGTCGATCAGTACCTCACCCTCACCGAAGGCACCGGCACCCAGCTCTTCCCGCTCAACGCCGCGGAGTATTTCGAGATGTATGATTAGGGCGTGGCCCAAAAGAGCTGAACCACCAAGGACACAAAGGGCACGAAGAGAGCCTCGCACGCAAAGCCCGTTGCGTCGTGTCCGTTGTGCTCGTTGTGGTTTTCTCCTTTTCACCACGACGGCACAAAGAGCACAACGCATCGCCAGCCATAGTGGAAGAATGAAAATGGGAGACAGATCGGTATAATCGCCTTGCTCGCGGGCGGCCATGAAATTAAAGTGGCCCTCAGGCGCGGCGTCTCTGAAGGTCCGCAGGCGCCCCCCCGAATCATACGACCCTATAAATCGGAGTCCCGACCTTGAAATCCATATCCGGCGCAGGCGCCGCCATCACCGCCATCGAGAGCGACGGCAACAACACGAAGACGCCTCGCAACTCGAATATCGCGCCTTTGATTTACAATCTTCTAACTGAGCTCGGCGAAGATCCCGAGCGCCAGGGACTCGAACGCACACCGGTCCGCGTCGCCCGGGCGTGGGAAGACCTGACCGCCGGGTATCACCTGGACATCAATGACGTCGTCAACGACGCGATCTTCGAGGACGACTGCGGCGAGATCGTCGCGGTCAAAAAAATTCACTTCTTCTCGGTCTGCGAGCATCACCTTCTGCCGTTCTTTGGCGTCTGCTCGGTCGCCTACGTCCCGGATGGGCGCATCATCGGTCTGTCCAAAATCCCGCGCATCGTTGATATGTTTGCCCGCCGCTTGCAGGTCCAGGAGCGCCTGACGAGCCAGGTCGCCCAGGCCGTCAACGAAGTCCTCCAGCCCGCCGGAGTGGCGGTGACGATGGAGGCGCATCATCTCTGCATGATGATGCGAGGCGTGGAAAAGCAGGACAGTCGGACGGTCACGAGCGAAATGCTCGGCGTCTTCAAGACGAACCCGCAAACACGTCAGGAGTTCCTCACGCTCATGGGCTGGTCCCCATTGGCGGGGTAACCCCCGAGAACAGACGGACGCACGCCGCTGGCGGACCGCCGGCAAATCATCGCTTTCAAATTATTCGCCCGGATTGGATCAGCGTTTCGATGGAAGTTGAAGCTGGCTACCGATGGTCGCAAGCCCGACCGGCAGATATAGACTGAAATCGCTGCTCAGGAAGTCGTCGATGATCCCGAGTTTTTGAATGTCGAAGAAGACGTTGAGCCCTCCATCCTGAGTGCGGCCCAGGCGGGTTCCCTCAGGGACGGCGCCGACGGGCTGAATCCACGAGAAGAGCGACTGCGCATTGGGGTGGGAGACAAACGTTTCGACGCGAACGCCGGTGACGCTGTCGTCGGGCTCCACGAAATCGATCTCGAATGCCTGAGGCTTGGAGGCGCTCTCCGCGATACGCGCGCCGCTGCCGGTAAACGTGCTCGTGGCCAGCCGGACGTACATGACAAACGGGCTCAGTTCGCTGAATTTCAAGTTGAAGCGACCTTCAAAAACTTCGCGGACGATCTGCGCTGACTCGGGATGTTCATCGAACGAAACGGGTGCGCCGTCGATTTCCCAGATAAAGATCAGGTTGTATGCGATCTCGGGCGCAAGGCCTTCGAAGGTGCGAGCGGCCAGGTCTTCGTCTTCCCGGCCGGTCACGTATTCGTAAATCTGGACGGCGAGGTTCGCCGCCGCGGTAGTATCTCCGGCGGCCTCCAGGGCACGCATATCGGCGATGTCGTAATCCACTTTCGCTCTGGCGATCAGCTCATATATCTCGGGCATCATATTGGCGCGAAATCCGAACATCCGCTCGAACAAGGCCCGGGCCTCGGCGTCGTTTCCTCGGTCGCGCGAACCCATCGCCTTGGAGTAGAGGCTCAGAACGTTTGTCGCCCGCGTGATCCAGGGCTGCTCTCCGAAGTTGGCGCGAGCGGAATCAAGAATTCGATTGGCCTGATCGATCTCGCCCTTGCCGACCCGGGCACGAACATAGAGCAGGGAAACTTCAGAGCCGGCCGACGCCCGCTTCCAGGCCTCGAGCCGATTGAGCGCCTGGTCGAAGTCGTGCGCCCTCAAATCGAGTTCGGTTTGAGCCGCGATCACACCGTCTGCAGTTAACCGGACGAGCGTCGCCTGAGCCGATGTCGCCTTTGTTGTCCAGCGCGGATGATCAGTAAAGCCCTTGGACACCTTGACGAGCTGGCGCGTGAGCGCTCGGATCTCTTCCGCGTCGCGCTCGGTGTCGAGCGACTGCTTGATCTCGACAAAGACCTGGGGCAGCCAATCGATAATTGGGTGGTCGTCGGTGATGACAGCCAGATCATCGAGATCAGAAAAATAGTCGATGACAAGAGGCAGGTCGGGCCGGTTCTCACGCATGTATTTCGCCATCTCGGCGTGCGCGGCTTCATAAGTCTGGTCTTGATCGAGCGCCTCGCGGAGCAGCTCGATGCCCTGCCGGTTCTGGACCTTATCGAACCTTGCCCGGGCCTGCTCCAGCAGCCTCTCGGCGTTGATTCGCCTCTCGGCGGCGTCGCCTTTGGCCCGCAGGCCGCTCAATCGGCGCTCGATCTGACGCAGCTGCACGATGTAGGTCCCGCCCGGCCCATTCAGTTCAATCGCTTGTTCGAGCATGAGCTGGGCCTGATCCAGCTCCATCCGGCGGATTGCGGTTTCCACATCCGCGATCAGCGTCTCGATATTTTCGCCGCCCGACTCGATCTCGATCCTCTCGATCCGCGTGCGCTTGACCGTGATGACCTGCCCCTGGAAGAGAAACTCCACTTTGCTTGGGAATTCCTCTTTGACGAGCCCTTCGACGACCTTGCCGGATTTGTAAAAAATCTTGTCCGCGCGGGCAGGAAGCACAAAAGAGACGTTCAACATGACGCAAAACGCCACGATGCAGAAACGCTTCACAGCGTCGATCGATTGAGTCCGCATGGGTTCAAAGGCCTCGCTTGTTCATATCGTATAAGCCGATCGTTTGCCGCCCGACGCGACGTAACCCCATCATATCGGCCCCGGCCCGCCAGGTAATTAGAATCTTTGCCCTCAGGCCCGAGTCCGGGAGCCTATCAAAAACCCCGGGTAAGATTCAATTCGCCGGACTCGATTTTCCTGGCCAACTTTCGCCCGGCCTCCCCGCAC
>JAJFLK010000029.1 GCA_021772735.1 Candidatus Sumerlaeota bacterium
TGACCCGGAACGGAAATGCCGACGAGCCATCCCATTCTCAGATCCCACCACGGAGGCCAGGATTTGATCGCGTCGGGCACGACGAGCCCCCCGCAGGCATCGCGATCTTCGAGCGCAAAGCGGCCCGCCTCGATCCAGCCCTTGCCCGGATAGCAATCGTCATCCAGGAACGCGAGAAACGGATTGCCGGCCTGGTCGATGCCCAGGTTGCGCGCCTCGGCCCAACTCCCCTCGCCTTCGAATCGAATGAATCGGATGAAACGCATGGGGGCGAGATCAGGGGCGGGCGGCTCGTCGGACGCGTGCGCGAACGCTTCGATCGTCCCGTCCTCTGAGCCCGTATCGATCACAACGATCTCGTCGTCACCGCGCATCTGCGGCGCCAGACACGCGATGCAACGACGTAGCTTGTCGATTCGGTTGCGCGTGAGGATGATGATCGAGACGTCGGGCATGTAGACTGGAAACGGCGATCGTGTGACTTGATGCGCGGGCGCCCGCGCTGGCCGAGATTCTGCTTGCCAACCTCCGGCCCATCAAGAAGCATGTGCGGGATTTTCGCGACGCGGCCCGGCGCGAACGCAACGAACTCGGAGTTAACTATGACCTCACTTCAAGGCAAACGCGGGATAATTCTCGGCATCGCCAATAAGAACTCCATCGCCTGGGGAATCGCCCAGGCCATGCACGCGGCCGGAGCGCAGCTCGCGTTCAACTTCCTGAACGAACGCATGGAGCCCAAGGTCAAGAAACTCACGGACACGCTCCCCGGCGCGATGACGCTCGCATGCGACGTCACCAAAGACGAGGAAATCGACGCGTTCTTCAAACAGGTCGGCGAACACTTCGACGGGCAGTTGGACTTCCTCGTCCACAGCATTGCGTTTGCAAATCGCGAAGACCTCGAAGGCCGTTTTGTGGATACATCGCGCGCGGGATTCAATCTCGCGCTGGAGATCAGCGCCTATTCGCTCGCCGCGACGACCCAGCGGGCGCTGCCTCTTTTGCAAGCGGCCGGCGGCGGCTCGGTGATGACAATGAGTTATTACGGAGCGGAGAAGGCAGTCAGCGCATACAACGTCATGGGAGTCGCCAAGGCGGCGCTCGAAGCGTGCGTCCGATATCTCGCGGCCGATCTCGGTGTGGATAACATCCGTGTCAATGCGATCTCGGCGGGTCCGGTCAATACGCTTTCGGCCCGTGGCATTCGCGGGTTCACCGGCATGCTCAACGAGGCGGCTGAGAAGTCCCCGCTGCGCCGCCGGATCACGACTGAAGAGATCGGCCAGACGGCGGTCTTCCTGGCGTCGGATGGATCCTCGGGCATCACAGGCGAGACGCTCTACGTCGATGCCGGATACAACATTATGGGAGTTTGAACGGAATTCTTCGCGTGCAAGATCAGCCCGACTACTCGACCAGGCTGAAGAGCACTCCGGCGAAAAGCGGGCCCAGCAGTTCTAGCGGTCCTGGCAGGTGATAGAGTTCCGTCATGCCCGGCAACTGGCGCAGGGGTTCGAGGTCGTCGGTAAATCGAATCAGCGAGAAATCCTCGATCGCCGTGCCTTCGTTTCGGCCGGCGGCGTATGCGTTGATGACGATATCGCTCAGCGCGCGGCTCCGGTTCATCGCCAAAATGAGCCCGCCATCGCCCAGGGACTCAACCCGCGAACTGAGGATTTGCAAATCTTTCAGGCTACCCTTGCCCAGCGCGCTTCCGTCGGCCGTCGGGTGACGGTGAAAACCATCCACACCGACGTTGACGTGAATTGAACAAGCCACCATCCGGGCCGAGCAAGAGGCCATGATGCTCTGGCGATAAAACGGCGGCTGGCGATCCAGAATGCCTCGCCCGAGGCATTCGCCGAGGCCGAACCCGCGCTTGACGCCCTCATTGATGATGGCGTTCATCCCCTCGCCCGTCTCGCGCGACATGCCGAGCAGGCCATCGCGCAGCCCGGCCGAGATGTCCTCGCTCGTCCGGCCATAGACGGCCAGTTCGTAATCGCGCACCGCCGCCGAGCCGGTCATCGCGACGGCTCGGATCAATCCGCGTTGAACCATTCGGATCAGAAGGGGCGAGAGGCCGGCTTCGATCACATCGGCATCAACCAATGCAACGATCGTCCGATCATTGAGAGCAGCTTGTGCCAGCGCGTCCGCAGCTCCGATCAATTCGTTGCTCGCGCCGACCCGAGGCAACGCGCGGAAAAATTCTTGAAGAGATTCGACGGGATCGGGCAGCGAGGCCAACATATCGACATGGAGCCGACACGCGCGCTTGCGCAATGTGGTCGTTTCAACCCGCGTAAAATCGATTGCTTTGTGGCGAGACCGCAAGAGGCGCCATCCTTCAACAAGGAACTGCGTCAACATCGGAGGCCCGAGTAGGCTGCGTTTTTTGGCACCGCCGGAGGGCGATGATTTCGCTGAGGTTAATTGGACACGCTTTGAGCGGTTTTGCCAAGTCCGAATTCTTTGTGCAATGCCTTGAGCGCATCGCGGACCTGGCCGACATCGATCAAGCAGGTGATGCAGATCTCCGAGGTCGAGACCATCTGGATGTTGATCCCCGCATCCGCCAAAGCTTGAAACATGTTTCCCGCCACGCCGCTATGGCTTTTCATACCAACACCGACAACCGAAAGTTTCGCGATGGAGTCATCGGTCTGCACCTCGATCGCGCCCATCTCGGAGACGAGCTGCTCGGCGATCTCTTTGGCGCGGCTGAAATCAGCTTCGCCCACGGTAAACGAAATGTCGTTCACCTTATCTGAGCCAATGTTCTGAATGATCATATCCACGGCAATACCGGCATCGCCGAGAGTCTTGAAGACCTTGGCCGCCATTCCGGGTTTATCCGGCACGCCGATGATCGAAATCTGCGCCTCGTGTTCGTTCACGGTGACGCCGCTGACGACGAAATCTTCCATGTGTTCATACTCCTTGACGACCATCGTCCCGGGTCCGGGGTTCATGCTGTTGAGCACACGCAGCGGGACGGAGAAATTCTTCGCCAGTTCGACGGATCGACTGTTCAAAACCTTTGCGCCTTTGCTGGCAAGCTCCAGCATTTCATCGTATGTGATGGCGTCAAGCCGCCGCGCTTCGGGCAGGATGCGGGGATCCGCCGTGTATACGCCATCGACATCGGTGTAGATATCGCATCGGTCGGCCTTGAGCGCCGCAGCGAGCGCGACGGCGGTCGTATCCGAACCGCCCCGGCCCAATGTTGTGATCTCCATATCGCGTGACGTTCCCTGGAACCCCGCGACGATGACGATCTTGCCCGCCTCCAAAGCCTCGCGCACGCGCGCGTCGGCGATCTTCAAAATCCGCGCCTTGCCGTGAGCGCCATCAGTCTCGATACCGACCTGCGGGCCGGTCAGAGAGACGGCCTCACGGCCCATCGCGTGCAGCGTGATCGCCAGGGTCGCGATTGAGATCTGCTCGCCGGTCGAAAGCAGCATATCCATCTCGCGTGCCGGCGGGTCATCCGTGATCTCGGCGATCATATTGACCAGATCATCGGTCATCACACCCATGGCCGAGACGACGGTCACGACCGAATTGCCACGATCCGCCTCGGCGATAATGTGGCCCGCGACGTTGCGCATCCGCTCGACATCGGCGACGCTGGTTCCACCAAATTTCTGAACGATAAGGCCCAACTTGTGTTTCCTCAATCCTTTACGTCGGCCACTTGGCCTCATGAATTACCCAGCGGTCGCCCGGCGACTCGCCAAACTCGTTAGGATGCCGCAGCGGGGCATCGGATTTCAAGGCTTTGATTGAAATGATTTTCGGCCAAGGTCGAATTCGGGAGCGAGCGCACTCATCCAAACGATGCGAAGCGCAGACGGATCGATCCTACAGATCGTACCCCTTCTCATCGTGCAGCGTGATATCGAGCCCTTCGGTCTCCTGATCCGCCGAGACTCGGAGCCCGACAACGGCCTGCGTAAACATCAGGATCACGAACGAAAGCGCGCCCGCATAGACCAGGGTCGCAAAGGCTCCGATGAACTGCTTGCCGAGTTGAGCGCCGATGGCCAATTCGCCCTCGCTGCCTCCGAGCGATCCGGCCGCAAATACACCTGTCAGGATGGCCCCGATAAACCCGCCCACGCCGTGAACGCCGAAGGCGTCCAGTGAGTCATCATATCCGAACCGCCTCTTCATCGCCGTTGCGCTCCAGAAACACGCCGCACCGGAGACAACGCCGATCACGATCGCTCCGGCCGGACCCGCCGTGCCCGAGGCCGGGGTGATTGCAACCAGGCCCGCCACGGCGCCGGTCGCGATGCCCAGAACGCTCGGCTTGCCGTGCTTCATCCACTCGATAAACATCCACGTCAAGGCTGCGGCGGCCGAGGAAATCTGCGTCACGAGCATCGCCATGCCTGCTGTGCCATCGGCGGCGAGCTCGCTGCCGGCGTTGAAACCGAACCAACCAACCCAGAGCATCGACGCGCCAACGACGGTGAACATCAGGCTATGAGGCGGCATCATGGTCTTGGGAAAGCCTTTGCGCGGCCCAAGCACCAGCGCCACAACGAGAGCCGATATACCCGCGTTGATGTGAACGACCGTCCCGCCCGCGAAATCCAGCACGCCCATCTCAAAGAGCCAGCCGCCCTCAGCCCACACCCAATGGCACACAGGCGCGTAGACGAGAATGAGCCAAAGGGAAGAGAACATCAGGACGGCGGAGAATTTCATCCGCTCTGCGTAGGCCCCGGCAATCAGCGCGGGAGTGATGACCGCGAACGTCATCTGAAACATGATCCACACGGATTCGGGGATGGACCCGCTGACCGAATCCACAGTCAGCCCTTTCAGGAAAAGCCGATCAAAACCGCCCAGCCATTTGCCTCCCTCGCCGCCGAATG
>JAJFLK010000281.1 GCA_021772735.1 Candidatus Sumerlaeota bacterium
CAGCGTCGGAAGCAGCGCATCGGGGCGCTCGCGATGCAATATCGCCTCGACGATCTCGGGCGAGAGCGGTTCGATGTAAGTGCGGTCGCCGAGATCAGGGTCGGTCATGATGGTCGCCGGATTGGAGTTAACCAGCACGACCTCGTATCCCTCATCGCGCAGCGCCTTGCAGCCCTGCGTGCCCGAGTAGTCGAACTCACACGCCTGACCGATGACGATCGGCCCACTGCCGAGGATCATGATTTTCTTGATGTCGGTTCGCTTGGGCATGATTTGATGGCTTCGCGGGTTCAGTTCAGGTTGAGGAATCAATACCCGGGGGACTAAGTTCCTCGATCAACTTCCGGAATCGTCTGAAAAGATATCCGCTGTCGTGCGGCCCCGGCGCGGCTTCGGGGTGATACTGCACCGCAAACATTCGGCGCTCGCGATGACGAAAACCCTCAAGCGTGGAATCGTTCAGGTTCCAGTGCGTCGGCTCGGCGCCGTCGGTGCCGGCAGATGCGGTCGGGAGAGTGTCCGCATCGACGCAGAAGCCGTGGTTTTGCGCGGTGATCTCGATCCGGCCCGTTTGCTCGTCACGCACGGGATGATTACCGCCGCGATGGCCGAACTTGAGTTTGAAAGTCTTCGCGCCGAGCGCCAGCGCCATCAATTGATGCCCGAGGCAGATGCCGAACATAGGCACGAGCCCGGCGAGGGCGGCGATGGTTTCGATGGCGTATGTAACGGCCGCCGGATCACCCGGCCCATTCGAGCAGAATACGCCATCGGGCTTCAGCGCGAGAATGTCCTCCGCACCGGTCGTCGCCGGGACGAGCGTGATCCGGAAGTTCTCGGCCGACATCAGTTCGAGAATGTTTCGCTTGATGCCGAAATCCAATGCGACAATGTGATGCCGCGTGCCGCCGGGCAAGGCAAGCAATTCCTCCTCGGGCGTGGAATCGCGGGGCTCGAACTCGCCGACGGCCGATCGGGTCACGCTCCGGACGAGGTCGAGTCCTTCCATGTTGGGCGCGGCCTCGGCTTTTGACTTGAGCGAATCCGAATCGAAGTCCACCCCAGAGATTACACCGTTCATCGCGCCGGCCTCGCGCAGATGCAGCACCAGCGCGCGCGTATCGACGCCATCGATTCCCATCACGCCATGGGCCGCCAGGTATTCGTCCAGGGTTTGCTCGCCGGCAAAGTTCGATGCGATGGCAGAACGCTCTCGGACGATCAAGCCTGACGCTTTGGGTCCACCATCGGACTGGGCATCGCGTGCGGCAATGCCGTAATTGCCGATTTGCGGCTGGGTCAGAACGACGATTTGTCCGGCATAGGAGGGATCGGTCAGGATCTCCTGATATCCCGTCATCGACGTATTGAAGACGACCTCGGCTGCGGATTCGCCGATCGCGCCGAAGGCAAACCCATCCAGGCGAAGCCCACTTTGGAGCATCAGCACACCGCGCTGTCGGTTAATCGCCATCACGTATGACTTCCCGAATCCTTTGCTGCGCCCGTCTGATTAAGCGAAGGCGGACAAAATTCCGCGCATTGTGCGCGATGGTCGGTCTCGGGTCAATGAGTCAACGCGCAAGGAGGATGTGATGATCGCCACGGAGGCAGCATTTGCCGCATCCCGTGCATAGTTGAGATGACAGCGTTTGAATGGCCCCATACAATGGAATGTCGCGGCGAGCCCGGACCGGGGATTCTCACACTATCCTTACAATCGAAAGCATAAACTGTGCTTGACCGTCATCGGCACAGGCTCTAGTTTCATGCCGAAAAATCGTCACTCGATCGCAGCCCGCAGCTTCGCCGGGCCGAGTCGATTTTCGCCCTGTCTTCGCGGCGGCAAAAACGTCCGCGCTTAAGGAGTACAAGTTCGAATGGCCCGACTACTCTTCGATCTTTTCAGTAAATCCCCCTTCGGTCCGCTTCGCGAGCACATGTCCCGTGTGCGTGAATGCATCGCTTTGATACAGCCTCTGTTCGATGCAGTGATTGATAATGCGGACGAGAAGAAAATTGGAAAGATCGCCAAGCAAATTTCCAAACGCGAGCATGATGCCGACATCATCAAGAATAAGATCCGGCAGAACCTGCCCGGCGGATTGTTTCTTCCGGTCAATCGAGAGGATCTCCTCGCCTACCTGAAAACGCAGGACGACATCGCCGATGCGGTCGAGGACGTTGCGGTATTGCTCACTCTGCGCAGGATCAAAGTCCCTGATTCTCTCAAGCCCGACCTCCGGGAGTTTGTCGACAAAGTTCTCGAAGTCTGCAACCTGTGCGAGGACGCCGAAGCCGAAATGGAAAGGCTGGTCTCATCAGGTTTTGGTCAAGCCGAGCGAGATCGGATCTTCGGCATCGTCGCGACGGCCGAGCATGCGGAATGGGAAGCGGACAAGGCACAGGTCAAGGCGGCGAAAAACCTGCTCTCGCTCGAAGGCGAGATGTCCGCGGTGGATGTCATGTTGATGTTCCAGGTCTTTGGCATGTTGGGCAAGGTGGCCAACTATGCGGAGAAGACCGGCGATCGACTCAGAAGGCTCCTTGTCAAGTCTTGACAGAGGGCAGACTCCTTTCCCCCGAAGGTTATCCAAAGAAATGCGAACTGAAATGCGGGACACCATCCCGAGCGTACAAGAAGAGGTGCGCAATTCGTGACCGAAGCTGCTGGAATATTCCTGATCGCGGCCGGTGTGATCGTGGCGTTCTATATGGCATGGAACGTCGGGGCGAACGACGTCGCCAACGCGATGGGCACATCGGTCGGGTCCAAGGCGCTGACACTCAAGCAGGCGGTCCTCGTCGCGGCGGTTTTTGAGTTTCTGGGCGCCTTCCTGCTCGGCGGTAGCGTGTCCGATACGGTGCGCAAAGGCATCATCAATCCAGAGCTGTTCGCCGCGGACCCGCAATTACTCGCGTGTGGGATGCTGTCGGCTTTGCTCGCGGCTGCAATATGGCTAAATCTGGCGTCGGTCTTTGGGCTCCCGGTTTCGACCACGCATTCGATTGTGGGCGCGGTCGCCGGGTTTGGGCTGATTCAATTCGGTCCGAGCGCTGTTCATTGGAACACCATGGGCCGGATTGTCATGTCGTGGTTCATCTCTCCGATCTCCGGCGCGCTGATCGCTTACGGCATGTTCGTGCTGATCCGCCGGCTTATTCTGGACCAGATGGATCCGCGAGCCTCGGTCAACGAGCGCATGCCATTCTTGCTATTTATTGTCTTTTCCACGATCGCGTTTTCGCTATTCGTCAAGGGCGCCAAGAACGTGGCATGGCTCAAGGAATTGCACCTGATCATGCCT
>JAJFLK010000282.1 GCA_021772735.1 Candidatus Sumerlaeota bacterium
ACGCCGCTGGGGTCCGTCGTCCACATCTGCCACGTCTGGTCCGCGCCGAGCATTTTCTCCGATGCCTCGTATCCGTTTTCGGTGAGGCGGCGGCCGGTCGCGTCGATGTCGTCGGTCTCCAGGCAAAAGTGCTGGATCGGGCAGTGCGCTTTGAGATCGATCTCGCCGCCGGCGAAGACCTCGATGTAACTGCCGGGCGAGGCTTCGAGGTAGAACCCGATGACGCGGCCCTCGCGGATGAAGTCGAATCCTTTTTTGAAGCCGAGCCCGGAGCAATAGAAACTTTGGACCGCGTCCAGATCGTTCGCCGATAAACAGACGTGTGCCAGGCCTTTGATCATTTTGGACTCCTTGCGCGGCCCGGGGCCGACCCGTCTCAGATCGGCAAATTGGGCCCATCATGTGAATTGCATCGACGGTATCCGCCATCCGCCAGCGTGTCAATCGGGCGCATTGACGCTTGATTCACGGCTTCAACGGGGGGATCATTCCGGCATAGCGAAGCGGGGTCGCGACTCGCGGAGGGGTCGCGCAGGGGAGAGCTCCGACTCACCATTCAGGACGACTAAAATTCGACACGCCGAGCCGCGCGATCGGTTCGGGTTGAGCTGTCGGCGGCGCGGCTGATCGCTCGGGCATGGCCGTTGGCCGTCCGCAGGATGGCCCACCGGGCGCCAGCTGTGCGCGGCGTGTGGATTCACATCATCAGGAGCGAAGAGAACTATGTATCATGATTCACGCGATAATCGCTCGCAAGGTCACACATCCCCACGCCGAGCACGCATCGGCTCCCGCTCCGCACTGCTCGCCCTGGCGGTTGTTTTGATTGCTTCGGTCTCGCCCTCGGCGTTCGCCTCGCGGCACATCGTGGAAATCCATGAGGTCATGACCGGCCTCGGCGGCGACACCTCGTATCAGTATATCGAACTGCGGCTGCTCGCCTTCGGCCAGACGCTTACCAACGGCGGGATCATCCAGGCGCGCAATGCGGATGGGTCGGTGGAGAATACGATCTTCACGTTTCCATCGAACGTAGCGAGCGGTGGCGTGGACGTGAGGATCGTGATCGCCACAGCCAACGCCGCCGCGTTGATGGGCATCACGCCGGATTTCACCTTTGCCGGCGGCATCTTCCCGGACTCGGGGGAAATTATTCTTTTCCCCGGCGAGGACGCCGACGCCCTGCAATACGGCAATTACACCGGCGGGGACTCCCCGGCGGGGGCCAATGGCATCGCCCCGGGCATCCCGGCTTCCGGCACCGCCGCGTTGCAGTGGAGCGGCGTCTCGGGCGATGGCCGCAGCGGGACGGATACGGTCTATGCGCTGGTCGAGAATAACCCGGAGAACAACAGCGGGGCGATCGGCAACGTCATCGCGGTGGCCGGTGCGCAGACAGACATCGCCGATCCCATCCCGGACGTGCCCAACGGGTCGATCACGATCGAGCTTGAAGTTTTCTCGGACAGCCGCTCGTTCCCGCTCGGAGTGGTTTTTCCCGATGACGGCACCGGCCGCGCGTTCATTTACGAGCAGTTCAGCTCGATTTTCGTTGTCGATGGCGGGGGCGTTACCGATACCGTCACGCCGTTCCTGAACCTGGGCAGTTCCGGGGAGAACCTGCTTGAGGTCGGTGGCGAGAAAGGCTTGCTCGGGTTCGCGCTGCATCCTGGTTTCGGCGATGTGGGCGGCGCGAACGATCGCATCTATACCTACACGTCGCAGGCCACGTCGGGCGTGCCCGATTTCGCAACGCCTGCCGGCGGGAGCACGAATCATCACGGGGTTATTGCCGAGTGGGCGGTGGATTCGGGCGATCCGGATGTGATCGATACAAGCACGCGCCGCGAGTTGCTTCGGATCGGCCAGCCCTCAGGTAATCACAATGGAGGCGCGATTCGATTTGGGCCCGATGGGTTGCTTTATATCGCGCTCGGCGACGGCGGCGCCGCCGACGACGAAGGCAACGGGCATGAGCCCGAAGGCAACGGGCAGCGGACGGACAACCTTTTGGGATCGATCATCAGGATCGACGTTGAGGGAAGCAATTCTGCCAACGGCCAGTATGGTATTCCCGCGTCGAATCCATTCGTCGGCGATGGCGGCGGGGTCGTCGAGGAGATTTTCGCGTTTGGCCTGCGTAATCCGTTTGCCACTAGCTTCGATTCCCTGACCGGCGATCTTCTTATCGGCGATGTCGGCCAGAACGATATCGAGGAGGTCAACCGGCTAGCCCCCGGCGGGGGCGGCGCGAACTTCGGCTGGCGGGCCATGGAGGGGTCGTTCTTTTTCGATCCTAACGGCTCGGGCAGCGTCGTCGCGCTGCCGGTCGCGCCCATTCCCCCCGATGTTGTCCTGCCGATTGCCGAATACGATCACGACGACGGCTCGGCCATTCTGGGGGGATTCGTATATCGAGGCTCAGAGGTCACGGATCTGGCGGGGCGTTATCTTTTCGGCGAACTGGACGGTCCGGGTGTGGTCCAGGGTAGGCTCTTTTACCTCGATGCAGGCGATACCGTTCTCGAAGTGCAAATCGGACTGGACGACCGCAATCTTGTCGGCCGCTTGTTGGGGTTTGGCGAGGATGCGACCGGAGAACTCTATGTCTGCACGGAGACGCAAGTCCTCAGGGTGGTCGCCATTCCTCCACTGGCATCGGCCGCTCGCTGGGGCCGGTACGATTGAGCGGATGTAGAGATGGCCCCAAAGGCGGCGCCGTCTCCGAGCCGGCCCCATACACTTCACTTGCGTCAACACAGCCTGCGTGGGCACACTTTTTTTGCGCCTTGACACACCGTCGGCCCAGCCGCACAATACGAGTCTTGGCCGGGCATGTACGGACGTGCCGGGTGAATATGGAGAGCAGATTTATCCCGTATCGGACCCATTTGGGCCGCATCGGGTGACCCAGCGGGGTCGTAGTTCAGATGGTTAGAACGCCGGCCTGTCACGCCGGAGGTCGCGAGTTCGAGTCTCGTCGGCCCCGCCACTTTTAAACAGCCTACAGTCTTCGGACTCTAGGCTGTTTTAGTTTTCCCCAAAGAAAA
>JAJFLK010000283.1 GCA_021772735.1 Candidatus Sumerlaeota bacterium
CCTCGCAGTACTTGGAGATCCGGTTTGTCGACATCGACAGTCGCCGTGCGATTGAGATCAGCCAGCTCGGGACCAAGTGATTGAACTTGATTTCCACAATGGAAAGCAACGGCGAAAGAAAGTAAGGCCCCCGACCTAGAGCGTCTCCGGCGGTCGGATCTTCGAGCCGATAGCGGCACGAAGTGTCGAAGGTGATACGCAAGCCCGAATCGAAGCGCCCCATGTACGCATCACGGTCGTAGCTGACAAGAATTATCGGACGCAGATTCTTCGAATGCGCCAGCAGCAGGGCCTCGCTGCCGACATCGCCGGTCAAGCCGTCCTCGATGCCGTCGATCAGCGACCGGCGCAGATCGGAAAACGCGAACTGCTGCCGTCGTTTCTGAGTTGTTCGGTCAATCTTCTGCTTGATTTCGAGAAACGCCTTCTCAGGCTGGACATCGCCGTAATACCGAATGCGCACTTTTCGACGAAATTTAATTCCATCGACCTTCTCGATGAACGCGTCGAGCGAATCGCTGTCGAAGTAGATCGAGTTGACCCGATAAAAATCGCTGTCCCCCAAGTGTGGATCACGCACGACATACGGGGCGATCGCGCGGCGCAATTCAGCTGCCACGCTGTGATGCACGACGTACTTGATCTCGAATCGATTGAAATGCCGGATGCCGGCAAGCGTCGTATCAGCCATGGATCGCGTGCCGCCACCTTGCCCTGCCACGTCGCAAGTCGATCGCCGCAGCCGACATTTGGATTAGTGAGAATGATCCGATCAACAGCGTGAAGAATACCGGCAGCGCCGGTGATTCGCGCGTCATCTGCTCGGCATACCTGCCACCGTCGTCTCTGTCAAAATGGGTGAAATCGAATGCGTATTCGCGAATGTCCGAGCCCGCGATTCGGTTCTCATTGAAATCCCAGGCCCCAAGCTTGAAGACGACTCTCTTGTTCGATCTAGAGCGGAGCCTGATTGCGTGATTGTGTTCGTAGGGGCTTGTCCATGAAACGATCGGGCTCTCGGGTTCAAAATCAAGCTTGCTGTATCCTTGTCCCCGATCTCCGTCAGGAAGATGGCGGGCATCTTCGGGCGCGAAGTGAAGACCGAAACCGTATCGATGATTATCCACCACGGGCCCTTTGCGAAACTTAAGCCGCATGTTGTAAGGCTTCCCCGCCTTGCGTGTGATTTGGATCGATTCAAGAACTGCCACTCCGCCGATTGGCTCCTCATAGTCGAACTTGAAGACCGAGCGATCGAGCCTTCGGGCGACGCCCATCGTCACGACATATGCGATGGCAAATGACAGGAGGGCAAAGAACAAAACATCCAGAATGCGCTTCTTCATCCACGGCTCTCCAATTCGATCAGGCGAACTTTCCGGAGGGTCAGGTCTTCGCGCTCGGCGGGCATGCTCAACCTCACTTCGGTTGCATCAGAGGGTATCTCGACGCGGAATGTCTCATAGTTTCCGTCCTGATCCAGGATGAACGAAACAGGGGCCACGTCACTCCAACCTTCGGCGCGGCCAAAGGCGATTTCGAGTTTGCCTCCGCCCGAGGATGCCGCAGTGAGTTCGAGAGCGATGGACGCGCTTCCTCTCAATCGCGCCGTGCGAAGTACGTGGCGGACGCTCAAGCCGATGACGTCAGACTTGATCAAGAGGGCGTGGGATTGCTTCGTGATCACCTCGATCTCCGGCCGGCCAATCCAACCATCATTCAATGAATGGAAATCGTCCTCGAAATTCCACTTGCCGAGCACCGGCGTGGATGCCGACAGCATTTGGGCAGGCTGACCGATATCGGCGAGAATACGCACCTTACCGGGCTCAGCAGGCACGTACGTAAGCATGGTTCGATCGTGATCGATCACCACGCCTCGGCCGATTCTCCATCCCCCGGCCACTTCAGAGCGATATATTTGCAATGATGAGAGCGCGTCCCCGTTAAAGTTCTTCTCATTGTCGAAGGAGCAATCCCAAAATTCCCCGTGTCCCCCATCCGAATATCGCCAATTCTTGGAATACGCGTTGACTCCGAATTCGCTTGAATCCCAGATGCGGGTGCCATAGACGTAACCCTCTGTCTGATCCTTCAGTTCAATACCGCGAGCGCACCGCTCGAACTGCGAATCGCTGATAAATAATTCGCTCGCCTCGCCCGCTGAAACGCCTTTATCACCGGCGTCAATGAAACGGCAGTTCCGAATCTCGACTCGACTGCTCATGATATCCACTGAGTCATTGCCGGATCGCTCGAATCGGCTCCCCTCGATCAATCCATCGGTATAGTCGAAGTCTATGGCATCCGAAGCCGTATCGTGAAATACGCTATCGAGCACTCGCATTCTTGAAGACGACGCATGGAAGCCGTCATCGCCGAACAGATTTCCGTAGAACTCGGAATTCTTGACGAGTCCGTCGGGAACATATCGCACATCGACCATGCCGTTGAAATATACGCCGTCAATCGTGGCCTCGCTGCCTCCCCATACTTTGCAATGCTCCATCATGAACCCGCCCGGACCGCCCCATCCCTGAACCATAAGAGTCCCCCAAGCCTGTCCGGGAGTGGCGGGACGAAGCTCGATGCGCTGCGCGGCTTTCCCAAGCAGATGAGCGTTTCCGTAACACGCGATACTGACGCCCTTGCTCAACATGACCGTTGTCCCGGGCCGGACGATAAGCGTCTCGTGACGATCGACGACAAGATTCTCGGTCAAGCGAACAATCCCGGGTCCCAGGACGATATCGCGTGAGGAGGGTTTGGGAATGAATTCACTATCGTCGAACACCTCGACCGGTGCGAATTCTCCGCGTGTCACCAAAGATTCGGCAAGTGGCTCGCCGAACAAGTTCTCGAACTTCAGAGACGCGACATCCAGCCCTGCGGACCCTGCTCCAGAAATCGTGATCCGATAAGCGGTCGACGCGAAAACGAGAGACCTGTCTTCCAGGTGAAGGCGGCCGCCGAGGCGAATCTTCTCGATCGGATTCCAGCGCGAAGAGCCGATTGCCGTCCCCTCCTCGTCCCGGCCCAATTCTGAATCGGCCGAGGCGCGCTGTGTTTCGAAAACGCGCGAATAATCTTCCTGCCCGACCGGCGAGATCTCCAGAATCAATTTCTCCCTGCCAAGAAGACGCCGCGCCGATTCAATTTCGGCCTGCGAGTTCTCGCTCCCGTGCTTTGAGGATTGAGCCAATCTCACTCCCGTCAGCGCCACCGCGCCCCATCCATCGAACCGGACTTCCAATTGCAAATTCCCGCCCCGATCGCGCGAGGAGTTCCAGGCAACGCGAACATCGCGAATGCCGGTAGCCAGCGCTTCGACATTGGCCCGCGATATCGCCTTGATCTCATGAATCCGCTGCTCGCTGATTCCCGTCTCGACAATCGCCTCATTGACATCCAGACGGTCGATCGCCAAGTAAGGCTCGACCTTCCGCGCGTCTTCGAGCGCGACCTGTAGCGCCTGATCGACCGCTCCTTCGGCAATCCGATCTGCCAGATACGCTATCGTATCGCGATAAAAAGCGGGATCTTCCATGAGGGCGTAAAGGACATTGTCCTTCTTATGGAAGAGTTTCAACTCGGCAAAATCGGTAAGCGTCTCAAGATTGGGATAGCGCAGCAGCATGAGAGGATCCCACACGATTGGGTGCAGAACGCCATTCAGGGGATCGACGAAGTAGCGCAAATTGTGAACCGCGTCCTGATGCACTTGATTGCAGAACATGACAAAGGCGCAATATCGCACGAATTCATCGCGCGCAAATTTCCGATCGAGAGCGCGCCACTTTTCGATTCGATCAGGAAGATCGACCACCGCAAGCAGCCGGGACAACTCCGTGTTGTCTCCTGGATCGTGACGGTTGTAATTGGCCTTCTTTTCCCAAATATGCGGATTATCCCAGAGTGAAATGCCAAGATCGCGGTGGGCGGTGTTTTCGATATTCTCACCGTTGTACAAGTTACCCGGCATGTACCCGCGCTTGCGCAAGAAAGTCTCATCGAGCTCCTCGATCTCAAGCATCGTGCCGTAGTAGTGGCGGTTCATGAATACGCGCACGAAATCGGCCTCGGGCGCCATAAGGCCGAAGTCGTCAGCCAGTTCGTATAGAAAACGCTGTTGGAAGAATCTCTTGGCGGAAAGATTCAGTCTCCGGCGCCCGTCAATCATATCCTCCTTCGGGAAACGAATCTTGAGCGACTTGCGCCGATGAAAAAAGTGGAGCCCGTAATCGCCCCGAAGTCGAAGATCGATATCGATAATTCGATCCCCGCGAAGAATTCGGGCCTCTTTCCACTCGAACCCGGATGCCGGAAGCGCCGACGACAGTTCTTTCCAACGATTCTCCGGGATATAAATATGGAGAGTGTTCGCGTCTTCAATGGGTTCGCCGGCGATTTCCGTGAACCTCTGAGTTGTCAGAGCTTTCTTGCCATCCTGAATCCGATGTCGAATCTGCTTTGAAAGCGTCACATTGGCCCGCCATGAAGGTCGCAGCGCGATCAGCACTTCGTTACTCGCCACGAACGCAAAGATCACTGCCATCAGGACGATCAGCGGCGCTGTGAAAATAACGACATCAGCCATCGAGAGGGACTTGGCGGAAAATCGGGATTTCATTAGAACTCGCGATAACTGGCGCCCCACGTGGGAAGGCGCTGAGAGTCTGCGCCGATCCGGCCGCAGACGAGCGCAGGATCAAGGGCCCTCAAAACTCAATTTGTGCCAGATGGGCTTATGGACGGTCAATCCTGAATGGCCCAGAGGCCGAGCGACGACCCGCGACAATCAACTTTACTCCGGCCGGCGAACGCCCACAATCGTTGCGGGATCACCGATCAGCACGATATGCCCGAGATCCGGCGTTTCCTTGGCTTCTCGGATCGCGTCGCCAAGGCGCATCCCCGGCTCCGCTATTAGGGCTTTCATGGTTCGATACGTAACGCCCTCGACCGGGGGGACCGTGGTCGATGTGGTGCTACCGATGCAGGCGATCGCCCCGCGCTCAGCTGCTTCGACGAAGTAAACCCCAACACCGGAATCGATTTGCCTGCCGTCCTTGCGCTTCTGGCCCGTAGGCGTATCGAACAAACTTGAATAGCAGGTCGCCGCGAAGACTATTGGATAATGTCCTTTGTTCGTGAGCTGATCGATGTGTGCGTTGTTGAACATATCAACTTGCTTTGATAAATCGGTCGAAGATCCGGTCCGCCACATCCACTCCCCGCCATGTCCGACGAAATAGACGAAATCCGTTCCAGCATTGATCGCGTTGACGATATCGGATTGCAGCCGGATGTTCGCTTCGTTGTCCACGTCGACCGAGTAGACCTTTGTCGTCTCAAAGTTCTCCAGAGTCTTGCCGGCCACCCGGTCGCAGTTTTGCACCCATCCCTTCGACGCGACCAGTAGCGCTCGCCCTGTCACGGTATCTGATCCATCCTCGAAACCGATCCGGGGACTGGCCTCGTAAGCGATGATTTTATCGACGAAGCCATCTAACTGTTCGGGTTCCTTACATGGGAAGCGTCCGACGGCGGCCAGCGGAAGACGCCCATCGCCCTTGCCATAGGTAAAGTAATCGTCATTGGCATAAAATGGAGCATAGTTGCTATGGGTGTCGGTGTGATGTGTCGGAAGATAATTAGTCTTTGAATTCTTGACTCCGCGATAATCGTACGAAGCGTCGCCGACGAGCATCACGTATCGCAGCCCGTGATCGGGCAATTGCGATTGATCGAGCAGTTCATCGATGAACAGGCGAATCGCTTCAGGGCCAAACAGGCCGTCGCCATACGCATCGTAAATATCTTCGACATCGACCAGCCGTGATTTGAGCCCCTGCGATCGGCGATGCTCAACGAGCCTCCTTGCGGGAGCCATAAACCTGCCGTGGGAAATGACGAGATATTCGGTCGCCTCGGAAAGTTGACGCAGCCCGGAATCCCATCGCGGGACCATTTGATTCGGTGTTGAAAAGCCTCCCGGACCGACGGCCGCAAATTCTCCCGAATGCACGGATGGGTCGAAATCGAAACGAGCCCCGTACGCCCATTTCGGCTCGGAATACCTTGTCACCGAGGCTACTTCCAATCCCCGACGTACGTCGAAGACGCGCACCGGCTTGCCACCGAAGCCGGAATCAAGACGCACCTCGGCAGGGCGGTCGAGCCCGCCCAGATTGAAGACCAGACAATCATCCATCGGCACGAGCCGGGCCTCATAATCAATCTCAATCCAGTCCACAAGGATGCCATCGATGATGGGCTCTTTGTGGCCATTGAAAAAAGTGACGATGTTTTCCTTGTCGTGCATGAACGAATCGCCCAAATTGTCGACTTCGAAAAGCATCGGCCTCCGATCGTCCCACTGTGCCCGCCCTAAACTGTTTTCGTTCAGCCGGATATACCAGTCGTGGTCGGGATCCTGCCCGAGATAACTATTGCCCCACATCAGAATGCGCATCGCCTGCGGCTGCGCTCCGGGAGCCAGATCGGACAGAGGCGGAATCTGAAGCCCCCTATAGCCCTTCCGAGGCGGACTCCGATATCCGATCCAAAACACCCGATCCGTGGGCTCATCGAGCAGCTTGGTGTGAAAGACGACGACCCTATCATCCTCAAGGTGCAACGTTTTGTGCCAGGTGTGAACCTGTACCGGTTCAGCTTCGGGGGTCTCTCCGGCTTTAGACATTGCGAATCGGGTCGGTTTGTCGGCTCCATCAAATCGGAGGAAGTACGCATTCAGCGAAGTGTATTTATTGACTCGAAGGCCATCGCCACGAGGGTACTCACCCCAGAAAACGACCGACGATCCCGCGCCTAGGCGACCATCAGAATCCAGGCCCAGCAACCGGATCGGAATGGTTTTGCCCTTGTAATACAGATTCAGGTCGTCCGGTGATATCGAGCTCAAGTCAACGCCCAACTCGGAAAGCTCGCGGCCCGTCACTCTGTACATCCGATCTTCATCGACAAGCAACTTGATCGAATCCGGATGGCGCTCTGCGCCGGCACGGGCTTGTCGGGCGACAGAACCCCAGCTCAGCGCCAACGCGACAAATAGAACCGACCGCATAAAGACTCTCATCATACCATCTATCCACATTTCCATGAAGACGCACGCCCGCGAACCCGCTGCGCTGCTGTGCCCTGC
>JAJFLK010000284.1 GCA_021772735.1 Candidatus Sumerlaeota bacterium
GCGTCCGGCAGGCACCGGGCGTTTCGAGGGACGCCGAGTCGACGTCATGACCGAGGGTGACTACATCGATCAGGGCAGCGAGATCGAAATCATTCTCATCGAGGGCAACCGCATCGTCGTCCGCAAGGCCGACGCCGAAGAAAGATGACGGCCCGGCACATTTCAAGTCCCGGATTGAAAAGCCTTGAGAACATTAAGCACGAATTCTACAGTACGGCAGTGGGATGAATCCTGATCGAATGGATTGATCGATCGCAAATCTGCGGCGAGGTCGCGCTTCGCGCCCGAGCCCGATAAATGGAGAAAGTTACATGGATGAAGGTCCTATCGTCATTCTGGGCGCGATGGTTATTCTCATCTTCTTTGCGTCGGTCCTGCTTTACTTCGTGCCGGTCAAGCTGTGGATCGCGGCCAAGACAACTGGAGTCAATGTCAGCCTGCTTTCGCTTGTGGCCATGCGGCTGCGTCGCATCCCGCCCCAGGACATCGTCAATCCCCTGATCGCCTCGACGCAGGCTGGCGTGCAGGTCTCACGGCGGCAGCTCGAAGCCCACTTCCTTGCCGGAGGGCGAGTTTGGATGGTCGTCCAGGCGCTCATCTCGGCCGACAAGGCCAAGATCGAACTGAATTACGACCGCGCCGCGGCGATCGATCTGGCCGGGCGCAACGTGCTTGAAGCCGTCAAGATGAGCGTCGAGCCCCGGGTCATCGATTGTCCGGTCCAGGGCCGCGGGCGCGACACCGTGGACGCCGTGGCCAAGGACGGCATCCAGCTGCGGGCCAAGGCGCGCGTGACCGTTCGGGCCCATCTCGAACGCCTGATCGGCGGCGCGACCGAGGAAACCATCATCGCCCGCGTCGGCGAGGGTATCGTCACGACGATCGGCTCCGCCAAATCGCACAAAGACGTTCTGGAAAATCCGGACAGCATTTCCAAATCAATCCTGGCCAAGGGCCTGGATTCGGGAACGGCGTTTCAGATTTTGTCGATCGACATCGCGGATATCGACGTCGGAGAGAACATCGGCGCGAAACTCCAGATCGATCAGGCTGAGGCAGATAAACAGATCGCCCAGGCCAAGGCCGAAGAGCGCCGTGCCCTCGCCGTCGCGCGCGAGCAGGAAATGGTCGCCCTCGAGCAGGAGATGCGCGCCAAGGTCGTCGAGGCCGAATCCGATATTCCCAAAGCAATGTCCGAGGCGTTCCGCAAGGGTCTGCTCGGAGTCTTCGACTATTACAACCTGCAGAACCTCAAGGCCGACACGCACATGCGTGACGCCATCGGCGAGAGCAGCGAGTCGGAGTAACCCGGATGAAGAACAAGGTGCTCGGGATTCTGCGCTCCGACGCGCGAACCCCAAACGAAGAAATCGCCCGCCGGCTCGATATTGACGTCGCCGATGTCGAACGTCAGATCGAGGAACTTGAGAAAAGCAAAACGGTTCTCGGTTACTGCGCCGTCATCAATCCCGAAAAGCTCGATGAGGAGCCGGTCATCGGCATTCTGGACGTCAAAGTTAAACCCGAGCGCGACCGCGGATACGATCACATCGCCGAGCAGATATACCGCTTTCCCGAGGTCAAGCAATGCTTCCTTCTCTCCGGAGAATTCGCTTTGCTGGTGTTCGTCGAAGGCCCGACGCTCAAAGCAGTTTCATCGTTCGTCACGCAGCGCCTCGCAACCATTGAAGGCGTCACTGGCACTCGCACACATTTTATTCTGAAAAAATATAAAGAGCTGGGCGTGGTCATGGGCGGGGATGAACGCGCCGAGCGCCTCGCCGTAACGCCGTAACGCCGTAACGCCGCCGCATTCGATCCGAGCTATCGCCCGCCCGCCACTGAATCCGCCGGAGCAGAGTGATCCACGTGGTGAATCTTCGCTTCGTAGTCGAAGTTCGGATCGTTATCGCCCTGATGGCATTGCACGCAGGTCTGCTCAAGCACCTGGCTGGGGGGGATCAACGCCTCGGCCTCTGCCAGAAATCGATCGCGCTCATCATCGTCGAAACGCATGACCGAATTATTCCGAATCAAGTTCTGCTTCTGCGCGTGCTCGTAGGCCGCTCCGTGGCAGCTCTCGCACTGCACGTTGGCGACCGAACGTCCCTGGCGGACGTTATAAAATCCATTGGCCTCGCGGAACCCGACAACGTGGCATTTGAGACAGGCCGGATCGAACTGGCTTCCCTTGTCGACGAGCGTCTGCAGGGCGTCGGCGTGGCGGGTCGTGATCCAATCTTCATACTGCGGCCTGTGGCATGAGGCGCAATACCTCGCGCCGGCGAACTTGCGCTCTGCGCCGCGCGGCATTTCGACCTCAAGCTCTTCCGTGTTCTTCTTGTATTCCCCGATCAGCTCGACGAGCGCGGGGACGGCGTCAAGTTGCTTCGGGGAGACCGGGAGCCAGGTCGGCTCCGAAGCCAGTATCCATCCACCGGCGTCAGCTTCGGCCAGCCGGACCTTGCCCAGTTCCTTGCCTTTGGCGTTGTGCACGCTGACGATCTTCACTCCGCCGACTTCAACCGACAACTTGGATCGATCGTTCGGCTGGGAAGTCGAGACCAGAACGTCGATCGCAGGCACGGCCTCGGCGATCCCAACGGCGTCGGCCCAAGTGCCGGTGGCGAGAACAACCGCAAGATCCGCCTTCTCTTTCATTTCGGCGACGAGCAGTTCGAGTTCGATGGCCGGGTTCTTAACAAGAAAATCCTGCTTGAAGTAATCGGCAGCTCCAACAAGCGGCGAAGTGCGGAAAGTCGAATCTGACGCGACACCCGTGATCGCAACGGATGTCGATTCTCCGCCGGCCTGGGCTTTCTCCACGACATGATAGGCTTTGAACGCGCGTTTGCCCGAATCGGCTTGCAGGTAAACATTGGCAGAAACCAGCGGCCGCACCGCCTCGGGATGGGCCTCGCGCAGACTGTCGAAAAATACGAGCCCATTGGCAAGATCGGGCTCGCCGACGTTGACCGCATCGAGCGCCAAAAGACCGCCCATCGCTTTGAGCACATACCGAGCCCGCATCGAGACATCGGGCATCGGCGGATACAGGCTCCAATTACCCGCATCGACCCGGATGCTTGATTCCGCAGGTTCGCGCGAATACAAGGTCGCCTCATATTGAACGCCGCCGAGTTGATTCTTCACGCAGCCACAGGGTTCCATCTCGCTGTTGCGGCGGCCGATGAAAAACAATGCGAGCCCTTCGGAGTCGGACTTGACCCCCTCGGAGCCGCCGTCGGAGCCGCCGTCCTGCGCCGTCGCCATTCCGGCGACTATCGCCAGCATCAGCACGGGATAGATCGCCAACAGCCAATGGGGGCGTCTTGCATTGGTCGGGTTCATGGGCTATACCTTCCTCGTTCGTCGGGCGGGGCCTTCGCCTCGTGAATGCCGGCTCCTAAGGACGGTTCGTTGGGTCGGTGGAGCCGATCGGCCAGTCATGTTCATCCGGCTGCGCCCGAGGCCGGAAAGTTTGCCGAAAGAAAAAAATATCATGAGCCAAGCGGGCGCCGCAATGGGCAAGACCGAGCCGGCCATCGTCGCGCTCATTCTTGCGGTCCTGGCCTGCGTCGCGATTATGCCCTCGATCCGAGGCGTGGACGGCACCGGCAATTACGTTTACATCATCTCCATGCTGCGCGATGGCGATCTGAATTTCGCCAATGACTACGCCGCCTTCGATCACGTCCAGGGCTACAAATTCGATCACGCCTCCGCGCCCATCCACCCCGAGACCGGCCTCCCGGCAAACCGATACGGGATCGGGGCGGCAATATTCTGGGCCCCCGCCGTCGCCATCGTCCACGGCATCCTCAACTTTGCCGCGCCCGAACTGGCAACAGGAACCTCGCGACCCTACGAGTGGGCAGTTGCGCTGGCCTCGGCCTGGTGGGGAGGCCTTGGGTTGTGGCTTCTGTATGTGCGGCTGCGCGAGAACTTCAGCCTGGCGGTCGCGGCTCTGACGATCGCCGGGATGACACTGGCCACTCCGCTCGGATTCTATCTCTGGATGCACGGCTCAATGTCGCACGCCGTCGGCTTCTTCCTGGCCGTCATGGCGATGCTTCAATTCGAGAAGGCCATGACGAGCCCGCGCCTCGCAGCGACCCTTTTCTGCGGGCTGTGGGCCGGGCTGCTGGTCATCACGCGCTTCCAGGACGTCACCTGGACAGTCGCGCTGGGGCTGGCAATCACGCTCTTCCGCACGGGAAGCCTTGAGATTGATGATGCAGACAATCACATTTCCCGCTCGCTTCCGCATTCACATCGGGCGCTCGGGGCGCTTGCGTTTGGCCTCGGCATTGCGTTGGCTGTCGCGCCGCAGATGGGGGTCTGGAAGACCCTGTACGGAAGCTGGCTC
>JAJFLK010000285.1 GCA_021772735.1 Candidatus Sumerlaeota bacterium
TCGAGGACAGGCGAAAGACTTTTGATTCCAGCCGATCGGTGACAAACAGATCGCCGCTCGAAGGCTCGACTGTAACTTCAGTGGGATCGAAACTGCCGAACGTCGTGCTGTCGATCGTCAGCAGGCGCGCGCCCAGGGTGGATAACTCAACGATCGAGGGTTCTTCGGGCACGGCGACATAAAGCGAGCCCCTGGCGGCGTGCCAGCCCGCGCCCGCGGCTCGCGCGATGCCGACGCCTAGGGGGGAGGCATCGTCGATCGGGGTCAGGGCCGCCGCCTCGAACGCCGAGGCAGAGCTCAGAGTGTTCATGACGACCGTGACGTCTTCGTTGGCCGGAAAGAACTGATCGCCCTCGTTCGCCGTGGCCAGATCGACGCGTCCATCGAAGTCCAGATCATCAACGGTGATCGCCCGAGGCTCGCGTCCGGTCGTGAACATTGACGCCTGAACGAAACTCCCGTCTCCCGTGCCCGTGAAGATCCCGAGCCGATTGTCGTCGATGAAGGCGACGGCGAGATCCATGAGCCCATCCTGATTGAAATCCTCGGCGACGAGGTCGACGGCCCCGGCAAACGGCGTGGCCGAATCAACGAGCGAGGAGAAGGATCCGCTTTCGAGAACGGAAAGATACACGCGCACGCGGGCGAAGGCGGAATCCACCGCGGCCAGATCGAATTCCCCGTCATTGTTGAAATCGCTGACGGCGATATTTTCCCAGGACGTGCCTGTGGCAATCGATCGAGCGGCGCTCAAAACGCCATCGCCATCGCCTTCGAGCGTGGCAAGATCGCCCGAATTGGCGACGATAAGATCGCGATTCCCATCCAGTCCGAGATCGACGAGCAAGACCGCCGCCGGTCCCGAACCCGAGGTGGCGACCGGGAAATCGATTCCGCCGCTGAAACCGAATCCCCCTTTATTGCTAAGCACGGACACGGTATTGGAGCTGAAATTTCCCGCCAAAAGATCCGGGAGTGAATTCGAATCCACGTTGGCGGCGGCCAGAGAAAATGAGACGAGGGGAATGCCGGATTCGGAAATCTCCGGCAATCGGACGGCCTCGAGGCCACCCTTTCGGTTGACTTCGAGAACGCCAACCGAGGGAGGATTGAGAAACGCCGGATTGCCCGAGCTGACGACCGCAAGATCGCGGATGCCATTGCCGTTCAGATCGACCGCGATGATCTCACGCGGAAGATCGTCGCCGAGGCCCCCACCGCTATCGACCGAGACAACCGGCCCAGCGCTGAACCCACCCATGCCATCGCCCAGGAGAATGCTGACGGTATCGTCGAATGCGTTGGTGACGGCCAGATCGGCCAGGCCATCGCCGTTAAAGTCACCGGCGGCGATCCCCTGTGGGACGTTGCCGGCGGGCGGCAAGCTGGAGGGTTGAAATCCGGGCTGTGCGACGGAGTCGGGACCCGGCTCTGCGCTCGCGATCGCGCCGGACACCATAGCCAACGCCACCACCACGATCAGGCGGGTGATTGTTTTGTGTGAAGATCTTTTCAGTCCGGGGCGGGTGGCGCAGAGCACCATGGAGAGCTCCTAGTTCCTTGCCGCGATGGCCGGAAGGTCACCGCCCCATCGTCCGATATCGCCGCCGCTAAGCGTGCCGTTGGTCGGGTCGTAAACTGTATCGGCCACGGTTCCGATCCCGTATAAGCCCGCCGCCTGGGGGAGCTCGGCCGGAAACGGAAGATAAACGCCGAAGCTATCGCGCCGATCCGGCCCGACGCTAAGCACGGTATAGCCCTGCCTCATCAGGCCGGGATTGTTTTGGAGCTGACCGAACTGAAGATAGTTGAAGAAGAGGAACGTCGGATCATCGGGGACAAGCGGGAAGGGCCGGTCGCCCCGCGCCGAACCGGGGCGAGCCGAGGCATTAGCTTCGACGGGCAGCATGGGCCCAAAAGGATCGGCGAAAGCGCCGGCCGTCAGATAGCCGATCGGCGTCGTCAGAGCGCGAAGAGCGTAAATCGCAAATACACCGAACGGATCCCGGCCGGGTATCTGATCCCCGAAGGGATAGACTCCGTAATCGACTTGATACAATTCGAGCGCCTCGGCAATGACGCGCATGTCGTTCTGAGCCCGCGCGACCTTCGCCCGCGTCTGCGCTTCGAGAAAATTTGGAACCGCCATCGCCGCCAGCACGGCAACGATAGCCACGACCACCAGCAGCTCGACCAGAGTCAGCGCCGTCAACGGGCGCGAAGCGATTTTCCGTCTCTTCATTACTGCCTGTCCCTTAGGGCGTCGTCCCCTGCTTATTCCCGACCGTCACCGACGGCACAACCGGCGAGACTGACGCGGCGGCGGCCTGATCTCGAACCGAATTGGCCCATGAATCCGCCGACTCCGGAGCCGCACCGCGAGTTATCGCAAAGGCGCCATCGGCGATTACGGCGACATCGCCAGGGCCAAGAACGCCGCTGTCTCCCCACCCACCAAGCGCGGCCACCTCGACCGAACCTTCGGCGACGCTGACCCTCGTGACCGATTCATCGTGAGACACTCCAAACGAGGTCCCCGTGACCCGGACGTGCGCCGCCGGAGTTACAACGTCGAACCCCCCACGGCCTTTATCTACATCGACCCACACGCGCCCGATATCAACACTCAAGCTTGAACCACCGGCCACCAAAGCGTGGGTCTGCCGATCGACGCGCACCTCGGCGCCCGCCTCGTAATAGATTATAGCACCACCGTCGCGAGTGGCGATATCGGAACCCGCATCGAGATCGAGGTCCAGAATCCCGGCCGATACGATCTCCACGCTCCCCATGCCGACCATGGTCTGATTGGCAACGAAGGCGAGGTACGCCACCGGCTTTTCATGCGAAATGTATGCCAACAAGAAGGCCGTGGCAACTGCCATCGCACCGATCGGCTTCCAGGCTCGGCCCGTGAGTTCGGCAGCCGCTCCGAGCTGAGCCAAAATCAGCTTATACCATTGAATTTTTTCGACTTGCTCTTCGGCGATATGTGCGGAAATCCTGGCCCAGCTGCGGCCAACCGCATCGGAGGAGAGGCCATCGGCTCCGGACCCGGTGTCCTCAAGCGCGCTGGCGAAGACCTGCACATCGTCATCAAGTTTCATGGGTTTCGTTGTCTCCGTTGCCCGGGGTGCGCCGATGTTGCAACGCCTTCTTCCCGAACCTCAATCATTGTAATCCACTCTGCCTCATGGCTCCCAATCAATTCCTTCGTCTTCGAGCCGGGTGCGCAACGTCCGTAGCGATCGGCTGATCTTGGTGCAAACCGTGCCGAGCGGCGCATCGAGCACCTCGGCGACCTCGCGCAGGGCCAGGCCGGCGCCGTATCGAAGGGCGATCATCTCACGCGCCTGGTCGTCAAGGGCCTCCATGTGGACTTCGACTTTGGCGGCAAGCTCGGAGCGGGCCGCGACCTGACGCGGGCTGGGGCCCGAATCGACCGCGTTGTCCCACCGGTTCCAGGTCTCCTCGGGGTCCATCAGATCGCCGAAAACGGTGATCTGGAGCTTGCGCTTTGCCTTGCGCGACTGCTCGAAGATCAGATTCCGTGCGATCTGATACATCCACGAGGTGAATCGGGCCGGCTCATGGAGCTGGGCGCGCTTATCCCAGGTGCGAATCCATACCTCCTGAAAGAGATCCTCGGCGGTCTCATCCGAACGCACGTAACGCCGGATGAATCGTCCAAGCCGAGTGCTCTCAGCCTTGAAGATTGCCTCGAACGCGCCGGAGTCGCCCGCCTGGAATTGGCGGACAGTTGATTCGGTGATCTGGTCCAACGGCGCTGGAGACAGCCTTTCCTATGAGTCGATGCAGTCAAGCCCCACTTTATTGCAAAAAGACTGCGGCGTCAGCAGGAGATGGACTTGTTGCACTGAAAACGCGACTCAGCCAAAAAGATAGTCGCTGTTGCGTACGGTCAGCTCGCCGGTAGGAAAAATCATATCGAGAATAATCTTTTCGTAAGGGCTTTCCTCAGCCTGCTTACGTTCTCGAGAAAGCCACTCGCGCACTTTCGGCAAGCCTGAGTCGAGTAGTATACGTCGAACGTCTTTCTTATATTCGGATGGAAGGGCGAAAACACTGATGCCCCAAGTATCTGGATCCCTCTCTACTTTCCTCTTCTGAAAAACTGAGCCAAATGTGATCGAATGATCGGCTGACAGAATTCGAATTGGAGCCCCACTTTTCACCAATTCGCGGAGCCTAACCGGCGATCGATCCACGTTGTTTTGAAATACGATCTCGATCTCGTCGTACTGATCGAGGCCTTCGAGGGCGGCACTGATCTGCTGGGTGCCCAACGGATAGGACAGCCCCTTGGCGATAGGCGATTTACTGTCAGTCCGCAGCATATCTAGCGAATTCTAATTATACTCGGCGTTGATCTTGATGTATCCGGGCGTGAGATCGCAGGTCCAGACCTCGGCGGTGCCTTTGCCCCCGCCGGCGGTGATGTCGATGATGATCTCCGGCGCACGCATCGCACTTTGCAATGCGGCGAGGTTGACCGATGCCTGTTCGCCGCGCCGGACGAGCGTCGTCCCCTGAAGTTTGACCGTCACGTTCTCGGCCGCGAATTGCACGTCGGACTGACCGATCGCCTGGATGATGCGGCCCCAGTTCGGGTTCTCGGCGAAGATCGCCGTCTTGACGAGCGGCGAATTGGCCACCGCCTTTGCGATCTTCCGGGCCTGGATATCTTTGTTCGTCCCGGCCACGCGGATGGTGATCAGTTTGCTCGCGCCTTCGCCATCGGCCGCCATATCCCGGGCGAGATCTCGACAGACGCCGGTGAGAGCGGCGAGGAATTTCTCATCCGCTCCGGCCGGCCTGCGTGCTTTGCTCTCCCCTGTCGCGCTGCTCATGAGCGACACCATATCGTTCGTGCTGCGCTGGGCGTCGACCGTCAGGCAATGGAACGAGGCGTCCGTCGCCTTGATCAGCATGCTCTTCGCCCGGCCGACGGAGAGCGGATAATCTGTCAGGATAAACGCGAGCATCGTCGCCATGTTCGGCTCGATCATGCCGACGCCTTTGGCGACGCCGAACACACCGAACGTCCCGAAACCTTTGAGCCGGAGGCTGCGGCTTGCGAGCTTGGGCCGGGTATCCGTGGTCATGATCGCCCGGGCGAAATCGTCCCAACCGTCGGCGGAGAGTATACCGGCCAGATTCGGCGAGGCGGCCGTGATCTTGTCCACCGGCAAGCTGCGGCCGATGATCCCGGTCGAAGCGACAAGGAATGATCCGGCCGGGCTGCCGGTCGCCTGCTCGGCGGCCGAGGCCATCGCAAGCGCGTCGGCGTGGCCTTGCTCCCCGGTCATCGCGTTGGCGTTCCCGCTGTTCGCGACGATGCCGCGAATCGAAAAGGCGTGCCTCAGGCGCTCGCGGCTCACCTTGATCGGCGCGGCGGGAAAGCGATTCGTCGTCGTCAGCGCGACGGTGAGAGCAGGCCGCTCGCAAAGGATCATCCCCAGGTCCAGCTTGCGTCCGGACTTGATCCCGGCACTCACGCCGCCCGCGATGAACCCTTTCGGTATGTCATGATTCTTTGGAGGGGACATCGTTTCGGAACTCGCTTTGCGACTTGTCTGGAAAGAAGGAATGAATTGATTGTGATCGGAGAGCCCGAATCCGCCGATCGTTTACGGCAGCCACATGTAAAGAAGTCGGGCGTCGCTCGGGAAAAGGCGATCCATCGCCCGCCCCAGACCGCCGAGCGCGAG
>JAJFLK010000286.1 GCA_021772735.1 Candidatus Sumerlaeota bacterium
GGGGCCGAAGGAGCAACGCCCTTCAACGTCGCGTGGCAATTCATCCGCAATTATCTCGCGCACTTCAATCCGGTCTTCCTGTTCCTCTCCGGAGATGAACTGCCACGGCACGGCATCCCCGGAGCCGGGCAACTGGCCATAGTCGATGCGCTGCTGTTGCCCGTCGGGCTGGTGACGACGTTTCGCAAGAAGATGCCGCTGGCTGGAGTCCTGCTCGCGGCGTTCCTGTGTGCTCCGGTCGGCGCGGCGATCACCCGAGTCGGCATTCCGCATGCGCTGCGTTCGCTGCCGATGGTCGTGCCCGCTGCCGTCTGGGGCGGCGTCGGCCTGATCACGGTGTCGCAGTGGATATATCGCCGAGTGCTCGACGCACGGTCACGAGGCGCAGGTGCCGCCAACAACGCCGAAGGCGGGAAGGCGAATGAGGGAACAGGTAAGGGCACGGCGCTGGGATTCGCAATTATGTTCACCGCGGCAGCCTTGAGCTCTCCGATGAACGCATTGGGGAACTACTTTACGTTTGACAAGGGACGGGACGAGTCGGCGAGCCTGGCCTTCGCGGAGAGAGAACGCGAGGTGTTCGAGCAACTGTTCCTCAAGCGCGCTGCGGACGAAGCCGTTTACGTCAACTCATACATCCCCTACGCACCTTACCATGTGCTATTCCACGGTCGATTGCCCGGGCGCGAAACGGCGAGTCAGGGCATGGAGGCCACTGCGGGGATCATCTTCTTTGACCCGCAACGCACGCCGGTGCGCCGAATCCTTGAAGCGGCGCCGGCGGGAACATGGATCGTCGATTACGTCCCACTGACCAAAGACGAGACCCAGGCCGATTGGCTCGATCCGGGCCGAGCGAAATTAATCAGAAAAAATTAGCTGCCCGAGCCCTCAAGTTCGGGTTCGGGGATCTGTGCGAAGGGATCGGTCCGGCCCAGGCGGGCCCAGAACCAGGCTTGGGCTTCGAGCACCGAGGCGAGCATCAGCGGGACGAGGATAAGCGTGAAGATAGTCGAGAAGATCAGCCCCCCGACGACGGCCGCGCCCAGGCCGCTATAGAGCTCCGCGCCGACTCCAAGCCCGCTTGCCAGCGGGAGCATGCCCAGGACCGTCGTCAGCGTCGTCATAAAGATCGGGCGAAGGCGGACATTGACAGCCCGAAGAATTGCATCGGGGATCGGCAGTCCCTCGCGAAGGCCGCGCAGTGAGAAGTCGATGAGCAAGATGGCATTGTTGACGACAATCCCGGCGAGCAAAACGAGGCCGAGCATCGTAATGACGTTGAACTCGGAGCCCGTCACCGCGACACCAACAAACGCCCCCGTCATCGCCAGCGGGACCGAAAGCATGATGATCATGGGATACAAAAAGGATTCAAACAACGCCGCCATCAGAAGATAGATGATGATCAGCGCGAGAATAAACGAGCTGCCGAGCGCGACCAACGTGCGCGAGAGATCGTCCGCCGTGCCGGACATCGCAATGCTATAGGCCGGAGGCAGCTTGGCCTGAGCCGGTTCGATGATGTTCTCGCGCGTGGATGCGATGAAACTTTGCAGCGCGACGTCCTCGCCGATCATGACGTTCAGGCTGATGACGCGTTCCTGCTCCAGATGCTGAACCTGGACCGGCCCCAGTCCCTTCTCGACCCGGGCGATCTCGGCAAGCCGCACGTCGCGGCCCGAGGGCGTGCTGATCATGCAGGCGCTCAACGCGGCGGGGTGGAGAATCTGGCCGTCGCGCGCCTTGACGATCAGATCGATTTCCTTGCCTCCCTCTCGATAGATCGAGGCCTTGGTGCCTTCGAGCAGAGTCTCGACGACCGTGGCCAGATCGCGCGTCGTCATGCCGAGATCGGCCAGGCGCTCTCGATCCGGTGTGACCTGAAGCTCGGGATTAGCCAGTTCGAACGAGCTGAAGATACTCAGGACTTCAGGCATCCCTCGTATCTGCCCTTCGATCTCGTCGCTGACGCGTTCGAGCACGGCAAGATCACGACCCGAGATATCGATCGTCACGTTCTTGCCGCCCGAGCCCCAGCCGAAATCCGAGCGCCGGAAGACGGACATGCGGAAATCCGAAGGCAAAACAGCGGACGCTCGCGCTTGTGCGCCCTCTAGCTTCTCTTCGACGTAATCACTCGACACTTCGCGGCGGTCATAAATCATCCCGAAAAAACCCATGTTGCTCCGTGCGACGAAGAACGTTTTGTGGAGCTTCGGATCGGAGAGAACCCATTCCTCCATCTTCGCGAGCTGGCGATCCGTGCCCTCAAGGCTCGTCCCCGAAGGCGAGCCCATACGCCCGAAGTTCATCATCGATTTGCTCTGAGGCAGGTATTCGGCCGGAGGCACGATGCCAATGCTGAGGAAGAAAATCCCGAAGATGGCGGCGACGATGACGACCCGAATCCCGCGATTGCGGATGCCGCCTTGAGTCAGCGCCAGCAGCGGCTTGCGCACGGCAGCAGCGAGCATGGCGAGCGGACCCCTGACTGACTTCGCCGCAGAGTCGCCTGCCGCTTGCGCCTCATCGCCCTTCTTCTTTACGCGGCCCATAAGCCGGCTTGAAACCATCGGCACGATCGTGATCGCCGCGATCATCGACAGCCCGACGGCGAACGAGATCGAATAAGCGATGTCGCGGAAAAGCTGGCCCGCCTCTTCCTGGACGAACAGAACCGGAATAAAGACGGCGAGCGTGGTGAGCGTGGACGCGAGGATCGGCGCCCAGACCTCCGATGTCGCATTGCGCGCCGAGGCGTAGCGGTCCGTACCCAACTCATTGCGGTGTCGAAAAATATTCTCCATCACCACGACGGCGTTATCGACGACCATGCCGGCGGCGAAGGCCAGGCCCGCGAGCGAGATCACATTGACCGAACGGCCGAACGCCGCGAGCAGCACGAACGTGCCGATCAGACAGACGGGAATCGTAAGCGCGACGGCAAACGTCGGCGCCGCCGAGCGGAAGAAGAGAAACAGAACGGTGATTGCAAATAGCGAACCGATCATCAGGTTCTTCGATACGTTCTGGATCGAATCCCAGATGTATTCCGACGAGTCCTGATTGAGAAGCAATTTCAAGCCGAGCGGCTCAAGCCCCTTATTGATTTTGTGGACTTCCTTGGTGACGAGGTCGGTCACTTCGAGCGTGTTTGCGCCGGATTTCTTGCTTATCCCGATACTGATCGATTCGCGCCCGTCTATGCGCACGATGGAATCGTTCTCTGCATAGGCATCAACGACCTCGGCGATGTCCTCGACTCGGATCATCCCCTCCTCGGTGTTCTTGATGACGGTGCGGCGGATCTCATCGAGCGAGGAATACTGACCAACGGTTCGGACTAGCATCCGAGAATCGCCCTCTTCAATCTTTCCTCCGCGCACGTTCTGGTTCCCGCCCGATATGGCCCAGAGCGCCTCGCCGATGGTGACATGCCTCGATTCGAGAGAATCCAGATCGAGCAGAACCTGGATTTCGCGGCGCGACCCACCATACAACCGCACGGCCCCGACTCCGGGAACGCGCTCAAGCTGCGGAGCGATTCGATCTTCCATCAGCTCACGACGATCGTTCTGGCTCATCGTATCGCTCGCCAGATTCATGCGGATGATGGCATCGCGTTCGTCGGAGCTTACGGCTCGAATCTGCGGCGGATCGACGTCATCGGGTAGATTGCGGACAGTTTCGAGCCGCTTGACGATATCGATAATGGCGACGTCTCGATCCGTGCCCCACTCGAACTCAAGCGTGATCGAAGAGCCGCCTTCGCCCGAAGAGGATCGCATGCGCCGCAGATCCTCGACGGCCGCCAGCTTTTGCTCTTGCCGGATCGTCACCTCGGCCTCGACCTCAAGCGGCGCCGCGCCGGGATACGACGTCTCGATACTGATGATGGGGCGATCGATGGTCGGGTTGAGCTGGATCGGGATGCGCCGCAGTGCAAGCGCGCCGAACAGCACGACCATGATCATGCCGACGACGACGGCCGTCCCATTCTTGACGCTGAGATCAATGATCTTCATACGGAGTTCGGGGCCCTACATGCCGCCGGAGCCGGAAATCGAAGGGGCGTTGAGCCGAATCAGGGTGGCGCCATCAGAGAGGCGCGAGTTCCCGATCACAACGATCTCGCTTCCGACGCCGAGGTCACCAGGCTTTCGAGGTTGGATCGCAACATCAAGGCGAAATTCATCGACGATCGTGACTTCAATCATCGAGGCCTGAGCTTCGGGCGGGGCCGGAGGCGGGCCGCCTCGCCCGCCTGGCGGGCCACCCTCTCCGGCGGGCGGTGCCTGGACGGCGAAACCTGCGGGCAGCGGATCAACGCGAAAGACGACCAGGCGATCGCCCAAGTCTCGGACGGCGCTGCGCGGAACGATCAGCCCCTCGCGCTCTTCGCCAACCTGAAGGCTCAGGCGCGCGAACATCCCGGCCGAAAGGACGCCATCGGAATTGGGGACAGTGAAAGTTACCGGGAAGTTGCGCGTGCCACTCACGGCCTGCGGAATGACCGCGATGATCGTGGCTTCGAAATCGCGCCCGTTGAGGTCATCGGCACCGCTTAGGCCATCGACGCGCATCCGAGCCTTCTGGCCCGGGCGTATCCTGCCCACGATACGCTGCGGAACTTCTGCGCGGACTTTGAGCGGATCGAGCACGACCATCGAGGCGACTTCCTCGCCTTCCTTCGCCCACTCGCCGGCCTCGCGAACCTTGCGAACGATGACGCCCGAAGCTCGCGCGCGAATTGTATGATCCTCAAGCCGCCGGTTGATCTCATCAACCTGGGCCCGCCGAACGCGAACTTCAGCCTCGGCGATCAGAACCTCTTCATCGCGGAATCCCTGCTCGACGAGGGTCAGGCGGGCCATGGAGCGCAGGACCTGGGCCTGGGCGACTTCATGAAGCGTCTTCGCTTTGGTGGCTTCGCTGGGAGAAATGACATTCTGCTCGGCCAGGGGGCGCAGACGTTCCCATTCATCTCGGGTGGCTTCCATGGCAGAGCGCGCCGCGGCAAGTTCGCGCCGGGCGGCTTCGATCTCCTCGGGAAGCGAGCCGGCGTTCCGCTTGGAAAGCTCGGCCAGGGATTTATCCAATTCGGCCTGGGCGCTGATGAGTTCGATCTCTTCGGCGCGTCTGTCCTGGATGAACAGCACTTCCCCGGCCGCGACAGCCTGCCCCTCCTCGACCGGAGCGGAGACTATCTCGCCGGGAACCTTGGCGCTCAGGGTCACGGCCTTCCAGGCCTCGACCGAGCCGACCAGCTCGATCGAATCGGCAAGTGTCACGGGCCGAACGAAGCCTGTTTCGACTTTGCTGGCAAAACCAGGAGGCTGCGCCGAAGCCTCAATAGCCGTCATCATAAAGATGACGACCGCCGGGAGAACCCCGGCCCGAAGAACCTTGGCTAAAATCGACGAGAAAAATCGAAGATGGTTCGCCTTGAACGGCAAATTGATTATCATGAACAAAGATTTCACGCGCCCCCCCCGAACGGTCATGTTTCGTGCGAACCGCTCAAACTCACTATCTTAGCGGTGAGGAGAAGTACGAGTAAAGAAATTCGGCATGCCTGACGGCGTATTTTGGAGCTTCACCACCTACTTCCAGACCCTGACCGCACGAGAATGGTTTGGACCGATAAGAAACGGAGAAATCTGGGATTGGGGGATTGGGGGGGGCGGTCATCTTTGCTTTGCCTCACGAGCCGCTAGCGGGACGCCGGGCCCGGACGTTGAGGCGAATGTAATCCAGCCTGCGCCCAACAACTGCGAGGTGGCGCTTGACCCATGCCTGGACAAACTCCTCTTTGAGCTCCCCTGGAAGGCGGGCCAGGTATGGGCGCAGGATGACCGTGCGAACGAACGTCGTGAATCCCTCGGTCGAATCGAACTCGGTCGGCGCGGGCTCAAGCCAGACGCGAATCTCTTCGAACCCGGCCCGCTTCAAGATTTCGCGCGTGTCGCTCTCTCCGGCAAACTTCGTCCGGCGGTTCATTTCGTTGCCGAGCAGGGCCTTGAACGGAGGCTTGGAGCCGACTTCACGGGCAATCCGAATCTGAGGCATGATGTTGCCCTGCCCGCCGCACTGGGCCCAGAGCCAGCCGCCGGGAACCAGCCAGGAGAAGCAAACCGGCCACAGCCGTTCGTGATCCGTAATCCAGTGGAAGACGGCGTTCGAAAAGACGACATCAGCCTCGACGGGCGGGAAGTAGCCCAGGAGCTCGCGGCAAAACAGCGTGACGCGTCCCTCGCGCGCCGGCGAGTCGAGCGTCTCGCGGGCCTTCATGACCATTTCGCGATCGCCATCAACGGCGAATATCCGGCCTTTGGGTATAAACTCAAGGAGCTTGAGCGTGAGCCCCCCGGCGCCGCATCCCGCGTCCAGGACGGTCTCGTCTCCTCGCCATTTGAACTCACCCGCCAGCCGCTCGCCCCAACCCGCTTGCGGGGAAGCGACCTTATGGTACGTCGCGGCGTCCCAGACCGGCAGGCGCGGTTCCTCTGAAGGTGATGGCAGAGACTTGGACATGAGAGACTGACGGTGGCGAACGGGCCACCGAATGCGAATCGAGAGCCGCAAGGTAAGCGTCAGAGGGTAAAAGGTAAAAGGAAAAAGGCGAAGGCGAGCAGACGGAGCCCGGCGAAATCCGACGACTATTCTTCGTCGGACTTCTTCAGAAGCCCGTATTTCTGCATCTTGTTGTGAAGGCTCTTGCGGCTGATGCCGAGCAGGTCGGCCGTATCCTGCCGGTGGTTGTTCACTTCTTTCAAGGCAAGGCAGATCAGGTGCTTCTCCTCGCGCGCGACGACGCGATCGATCTGTCCGCTGAGCGTGCCGACCAGAATGTCAGACAGCGCGACCTGGATGTCACCTGCGGTCTCCGGGCGACCGACAAGACGCAGGCTGGCGTCGGCCGGATGCCCACCTCGGATCTGGGTCGGCAGGGCATCGGGAGTGATGTATTGACCCGAAGTCATGATGATGGCGCGTTGGATCACGTTCTGAAGTTCCCGCACGTTGCCCGGCCACTTGTAATCCTCCAGGCAATTCATCGCTTCGCTTGAGACGGAGACGATCTGTTTCTTCGACGTCCGGTTGAAGTTCTCGATGAAATGCTCGATGAGTTCGGGCAGATCCGAGATGCGTTCGCGCAGGGGCGGGACGTGAATCGGAAGGACATTGAGTCGGAAAAAAAGATCCTCGCGAAACCTTTGTTCCTTCACCATTTTGGCGAGGTCGCGGTTCGTCGCCGCCATGATGCGCAGGTCGATCGAACGGGGCGAGGTCGACCCGACGCGCTCGACTTGTTTTTCCTGAATCATGCGCAAGAGCTTGGCCTGAAGCGCCAGCGGCATCTCACCGATCTCATCGAGCAGGATCGACCCTCCATCGGCGACCTCAAACTTGCCCGGCTTCGCGGCGACCGCTCCGGTGAACGAACCCTTTTCGTGGCCGAACAGCTCGCTTTCAAGCAATGGCTCGGGGATCGCGGCGCAGTTGACCTTGACGAAAATACCGGCCGCTCCGGCGCTCGAATCGTGGATAGCCTGCGCGATGACTTCCTTGCCGACGCCGCTTTCTCCGGAGAGGAGAACCGTGACGTCGTGCTCGCTGACGCGGCGAACAAGATCATAGACGCGCTTCATGGCGTCGCTGCGGCTGGTGAGCTTGCCGAAGCCAACGCCGCTGTGAATCTTGCTCTCAAGATGACGGACTTTGCGCAGCAGAGCCTGGCGCTCGAGCGCGCGGCGCAGAACGATCCGTAGTTCCTCGACCTCGAACGGCTTGGTGAAGTAGTCGTATGCGCCGCTCTGGAGAGCTTCGACCGCAAGCTTCTGCGAGCCGAAGGCCGTCATCATCACGACGATGGCATCGGGCTGCATCCGACGGATCTTGCGCAGAACTTCGATGCCGGTCAGGCGCGGCATTTTGATATCGCAGACGTAGATGTCGTAGGCGTGTTCGCCGGCTTTCTCGACGGCCTCGGCGCCGTTTTCCGCTTCGTCGACCTCGCAGCCGTCGTGCTCAAGGAGGCGGCGAATGACAAATCGAAGGCTCTCTTCGTCGTCCGCGATCCGCGCGCGTTGTGGTTGTTTGGTCGTCATCTCGGCTTTGGGCTCAGGCGGCCTGATGTTCTCCGATTTCTGAAGGCAATTCGCCGGGATGGGCCTGCTCGCCGGCGGCCGTCCTCAAGCGAATAATGAAGCAGACGTCGTCGGGCCCGACGGCGAGGTCGAGCGTCCCGAAGTTCTGCGAGATAATCTGATACGCGACCGACAGGCCCAGGCCGCTCCCGCTGTCGCGCGTCGTGAAAAACGGATCGAAGATATTCTCGCGATCCACGGGATCAATCGTCGATCCCGTATTGTGAATCCGCGCCTCGGCGAACGTCACGTGACCCACACAGACCGTTCGCGTCATTAGCGTTATGCGGCTGCCGGGCCGGGCCGATTCGAGCGCGTTGCGAATCATATTCGCACACGCCTGGGTCAATCGATCCGCCTCGGCGATCGCCGGGCCCACCGCCTCGAAGTCCTCAAGAACTTCAATATCCTTATCGCCGCTCCGGGCAGCGTCCTTGAGGGCGAGTTGCTGGGCGTCGCGAAGAACCGTGCGCAGGTCCAGCGGCTGGGGAGGCGCCGGGGATTGGTTCGAAAAATCGAGCAGCTCCTGGATAAACCGGTCAAGACGATCCACTTCGCGCACCACCCGGGTGACGATCTGACCGTGGTCTTCGGAGTCCTCCCGGCTCATATCGAGCAACTGGACCATCCCCTTGATCGAGCCGAGGGGATTACGCAGCTCGTGTGCGAGGCCCATGGTGAAGGTTCCCAAGGCCGCAAGCTGATCGGTTTTGCTGAGCTGGCGATTGAGCGATCGGATGCGCTCGGTATCCCGGAAATTCAGAATCACGGAGACGGCAACGCCCTCGGCGTCTCGCACATGCGAGATGGCAACCATAAGCGAACTTGAGGCCGGTCCCGAATTCAGCTCGATCTCGTCGGCCTCGTGCGTGATGTCCTGATCCAGCGAGGCCGCGAGGTAATCCCACAGCGGACGAAATTTCCGAGGCGAGTTCACCAGCAGATCGTCAACCGTCCGTCCGACGACCGCGGCCGGCTCGATGTCGAGGATCCCGGCTCCTGTGGAATTGAGCGCCTCGATTCGCCGGTCCATCCCGGCCGTGAGAATTCCGGTCACGACGCCTTCCATGAGGTATCGATTGCGCTCCTGGATCGAATCATTGACGAACTCAAGCATGCTGTTGAAGGAGCGCGAGAGGTCGCCGATCTCAGAACTGGACGAGATAGCGGGCGCGCGCTGATCGAGCCTGCCGCCGGCGATCATGCGGGCAGTCGCGTTGATCTCCCGGATTGGCTTCAGGATCGTCCAGGCCAGCGCGCTTCCGGCGACCAGGGCCAGTCCGGCGAGCACGAACATCGTATAAAGATGGCCCCGGAGAAGGGATCGCGCGATTTCCAGGGCGCCGGTGCGTTCAATTTCATACCAATGCATCGAGAAGATCTGATACGAGACGATGCCGAAGGCGAGCGTAAAAAGGACAATCAGCGCCGGAACAGAGATCGCCAGACGGATCTGCCACTGACTGCCGGGCACGACGAGTTTGGCTGGTGAGTCGCCGGCGCATCGCGACGCATCGGACATTGGTCGTAGTGTGTTATCGGAATTCATTGCGCTCGAATCGTGCCCCTGCCCCGTGCTGGAACCGATTGCCGCTATCGGGATGCCCGCACATCCGGTCGGGCTCGGGCAGCGGTTGCCGATGCCGCCCCGTTGGTCCATCTGGTATATCGGCGCGATGAAAGAGCGAGATTAGCAGTCGTATGCGAAGCTTCGAGCGGGGGGAAACCGCAGCGTTAGTCGTATTGGATCCAGGCAGGAGAGGCGCGATTCATAAGCGGGAGCGAAGAATCGATAAAAAGCAGATCGCCGTTCTCAACGTCGTAATAACTAACCAGAGCCACGCCGGAGCTGTCTGCGGAGACCGACGGGCGCAGACCGACGTCTGTGCCGCTATCGAGCAGCAGCGATCCGGTGAATACCGGAAGCCCCGGAGGCTTGACCGCCAGTTTCAGGTTGCCCAGGGTCTGATCGTAATAGGCGATGAAGCCGGTTCCGACAACGGGGTCATAGAACAGGTTTGCGTGCAGGCCGACATCTCCGTCCTCATCCACGGTCTGGAGGACCCACCCCCCTGGGGTAAGCCTGGCGAACTTAAGCGCGGAACCGGCGATATCGTAATACGCGATGGTGGGCTGATCGGTCACCGGGTTAATCGCGATGGAGGTATACAGGCCGACAAGATTAAACTGAGCGCCCCCGTCGACGACCTCGGTCTGCCAAACGCCCGGCCCGGTCCGGACCCCATACTTGAGGCTGAAATTAGTCTGGTCGAAGTATGCGACATGGAGAGTGCCCGTGGCGTCGAACGCAACCGAGCAGAACCGCCCGACATCGCCGACCGCGTCAACAGACTCGATCTGCCAGACGTCGGCCCCATCTCCGACGGCCACGCGCAGACGAGGCCCGTTGCCGATCGGATCCATCGCGGCGATCGACGCGAAGTCGGGGTCAAAGGCCTGATAGTACGCGACGGCATAAGTGGATTCATCGTCGGAGATGTCTTGAGTCGTAAACTCGCCTCTGAGCCGCAGCGGATCGATCGTGTGAAAATTCGGAGGCGAACCGAACCGGTGCGTCGCGTATCGAAGCTTGGTGCGCAGCGCGTCATAATACGCGATGTGCTGAACGTCGGTCGCGTCGATCTGCATCGAGACGAACAAACCCGTTTCCTGGAAATTGGCCGGGTTGATTCGTGGATCCTTCAAGGCGATGAAACCTTGATCCTGCCCGCGCACGGCGTCCGAATTATCGATAAGCGTCGGCGTCTCCCATGGGCCGCCCGCACCGCCAGACCGGCGGGTGACGAGCAGCGAGCCGATCGAATTGTCGTAGAAAGCACAGACGGGGGTCGCGACCGAATCGATCCCGAGCGAAGAGAACTCGCCGACCTTGGCGCCGTCGATGAATGGGACGTTGGATTCGTTCACCCGGAAAGTGTTCGACCCTGAGGCGATCTCGAAAAACATTGAACCGGTCGCCGACCCGGTCGCGAGCTCCCCGTCGATGATCTGGGAGAGGCGCAACCCCTGGCGGCTCGCGTCATATGAAGTCACGCGCACGGCGTCGATGTCGATCTTCAGCGTGGGATCGGTCCGCGTGAATTGATCGATCGAAGAGAAAAGGCCGACGACTCCGGAGGTCTCGGGCTTCAGGTCGAATTCCCAACGATTCAGCGCCGGGAGCATGGGCGCCGGGAATTCGCCGTCGATTCTGCGATCGACTATAAGCTCACCCCGAGTCTCGTCGTAATGCGAGATGAGAGGGGCCCCATTGATGTCAAGAGCGATCGACGAGAACGAGCCGTGCAGACCGGTGACGACCTGAATGCCGCACGGAATAATGGGATCGTCGGTGCAACTGATGACCAGTTCAAGGGAGGGCGGGATGAGATCGTCGACGATCGCCATCCGGAGGAACGTCGATCCCGGGGAGCTGATGTCCTCATCCTTGTATGAGATGAAAATGCGATTATTCGCCGGGGTGATGACCGCCGAGATATCCAGGCCCGTTTCACGATTGGGATCGATCGCGCCGCCGGCGGGTAATTTGAACCACGTTCCCCCGAGGCGGCGGACGGCAAGCAGATCTTGATTCGTGACGTCCTGATAGAAAATGTAGGGGATGTTAACGGCCTGGCGGCTGTCGACGACGATCGAGGAATAGTCACCCACTTCTTCGGGCGGATCATCGGCCGTCTCGATGCCGAATGATGTGCCGTTAAACGTGGCGTAACGCAGGCGAAGGTTGGTCACATCCTTGTATGAGATGTGCATGTTGTCGTCGTCATCGAAGGCGATTGACGTGTGCGTGCCGGTGAAAGAGGCGCTTGCATCGACGGTCTGGACCTCGGCGAATCCGCCCGAGTTCACACCGACGGGAACGGCGTTGGGCTCAAAATTCCCGTTGTTGTTCTCGTCGTACGCGACTTTGAGGGTCCGGTTCGTGGCATCGTGATAACTGATGGCCGGGCGGCCGGCCGAATCAACAGCGATGTCGCAATACGTCCCGACATCTGCGCTCGCGTCTACCGTTTGGATGGACCAGGTAATATCGCCCGTCGGCGGATCGACAATACCG
>JAJFLK010000287.1 GCA_021772735.1 Candidatus Sumerlaeota bacterium
GTGATCGCCGTCGCGACGCTTGGGGGCGGATCGATACAGGATGCTCTGTTGCGCGATCCCCCGCCGACGGCGTCCGCGGGGACGGACCTCCCCGAACCGGAGGCAGCCGAACGACTTGAGCGAGCCCGCGCCGAGGCCGTCGAGCTTGCGATGGACGCCGCGAGGCAGTCTCTCGACGCGACGATCATGAAGCTTCGGACTTCGGCCGGACCGATCAAGACCGTCGTCTATCGCGATCGGGATGCCCGCATGGCGATACGCACGATGATCGCCGAACTTGAGCCCGAATCGGTCGAATTCAGCGACGACGGACGTTGCGTCGTTACGATCGCGTTCGACAAAGCGCGGCTCGAAGAATTAGTCAAATAGACTTAAGAGGGGGGCGGGATCAACCGACCAGGGCGTTGGGCGGATCTTGCTGCGGAGGATCCGTCTGCGGCTGCTCTTGCGCACTGTGAATCGGAAGGCAGAGCGTAAACGTCGTCCCGCTGCCAAGCTCCGTATCAACCTCGATCCGGCCATTGTGGCGCGCAATGATGCCGTAGCTGATCGAAAGCCCGAGGCCTGTGCCTCGACCGACGGGTTTGGTCGTATAGAAGGGCTGGAAGATGTGCTTGCGAGTCTCCTCCTTGATGCCCGGTCCATTATCAGAAACGCGAAGAAAGATTTCTTCTCCGTTTTCCGATAGCTCACACTTGATGCGAAGCTGCTTGTGATAGTCCTCGCTTTCCCGCGACCGCGTTAAGGCCAGATACCGGGCGTGCTCATTCATCGCATCGCGCGCATTGGCGACGAGGTTGAGCAGAACCTGTTCGATCTGCGAAGGCTCGCCTTCAATGACCGGCGGGTCTTCGGCAACGTCCAGGACGACTTCGATTTCGTTCAGGCGCAGCTGCTCGCCGAGCAGATTCAGGCAACCTTCGATCGAATCCACGACTGAAAAAGCCGCAAACGCCTGCTGATCCTGGCGTGAGAAAACCCGCATATGATCGACGATGCGCGAAATCCGATCCACAAGATCTATGATTTCACGTTGATTGGCGACAATCCTCTCCGCGCCCCCCTTGCCCAACTCAACCATCTTGACGAGCAATTGCGCGCGAGTTCGGATACCGGAAAGCGGCTGATTCAGCTCGTGCGCGATACCGGTCGCCATCTCGCCAAGAGTCGCAAGTTTGCTGGACTGGATCAGTTCGACGTGCTTCTCATCGAGTTCTCGTATCTTCTCGTTGATCTCACTCTGGAGATTTTTCGTATACCTCGTAAGGAGCGTTTCGAGTTTCTTTTGTTCCGTGATATCGAGCGCGATGCCGACGAACGCAAGATTGGCGTGGTCGGCCGAACTTAGATGATTGAGCGAGATATGGGCTGTGATGGTCCGCCCGTCACCGGTGCGGATGCGAGCCTCGTTGACTAGAACACCCTCGCGCTCGGCTTCGCCCAGGAAACTCGCTAGGTCTGAAGTTCCCGCTGATTCGAGATCGACGATGTAATCGAGCTTCCTCTTGCCGACGAGATCCTCGGGATCATAGTGCAGGAGAAGCTGCCCGCCCCGATTGAAATGGACGAAGGTTCCATCCTTATCGAGGCCGAAGATTGCGTGCTCGGTCGAGCCTTCGAGAATGCCGTTCAGAAACTGCATCGTGCCGCGCAACTCAAGGGTGCGCTCCTCGACCTTGCGTTCGAGATTCTCGCTGTGATCGCGAAGGCTGGCTTCGAGCATCCGGTCTCGCGTGATGTCGTAAAGCGCCGTCTTCTCGCTCGCGACCGCGCCCTCGGAATCGCGGACAGGCTCGGAACGGACCGAGGCAATGAGGAGCTCGCCGCCGGACTTTCTCAAGCCGATCTCATATTCGAGCGCATCGCCGTCGGAAAAGATCGCCGCATGGCACCGCTCATACTCGGCTCGGCTGTCCGGATCGATAAAATCGACGAATGGGCGGCCGATCAGATCCTGAACTCGATATCCGAGCGCGTCAGCCGCTGTTTGATTGAGCTCGAATACCGCACCGCCTTCGAGCACGCCAAAGAACAACGCAGGCGAGTGCTCCCAGAGTTCTCGGAACTTGGATTCCGCGTCGCGAGCCGAGGCATAATGGAAGCAATTGTTGAAACCCATCTCCAGAGTTCGGGCAACGCCTCGGAGAAAGTCATCATCCAGCCGCTCGGCGAATTCTTCCCGCACGGCGATAATGAGCAGGCTCGCGGGAAGTGACGGATTGGTGATACCGAGCGGGCAGCCGATCAATGCCGAAGCGCCGCAGCCCGAGAGCCATTTGGCGAACGAACTCGGAAGCGAGGCGAATTCCGAGGCATCGAGATGTTGAATTCTATCCTCAATCGCCCAGCGGCCGAGCAAATCGCGGCCGAGGTGCGAAGGGCCTTCACCATCGTAGTTCGCGCAAAGCTCGGGCGTCGGCGCCGAGTCCGGCACGAGGCTCAGTTCGTGCCCGCGTTGGTTGACGAGCAGCGCGGCGCCGGGCGAGCCCGTCTGCATCGCAATCAGCTCAAGGGCGCGGCCGGCAACATCTTCGAGCTGAAGAGAAGACGAGGCGATGCGCGCCAATTCGTAAAGAGTCTTGTGCTTCAGCTCTGAACTTCGCAGCTGGTGCTCCAGTTCCTTGCGTGCCGTGATGTCCTTGATCACGCCTTGGAAACGCACCGGCATTACCGGACCGTGTTCGGTGGGAATGATGTGCGTCAGGCCGTGAATCACGTTGCCGTTGGGCGGCCGATATTCGACCTCGACGTCCTGGATCGGACCATCGACGCGCGTTGCCGAATCGATCAGATCCGCGAAGAGTTCCGGCGCGACGCCGAAAGATTCGAAAACGGGCTTGAGGAGCATGCCCTCCTTGGGCACGCCGAACACCCGGGCGGCCGTCGCGTTGACGTCGAGCAAAAGTCCGGCGCGATCGCAAACAAAGATGATGTCCGGGACTTCGTCAAAGAGATTGCGATACTGAAGCAGCGAGCTCTTGAACGCCCGCTGAAGATGATCGCGCTCCCAAATTAATTCAAACTGGTGGATGGCCTGCTCAATGGCGCGGATGACTCCTGAATCCGACGTCTGGTCGAAAACGATGAGACTCCAGTCCGTCCCGGCGCGTGGAACAAGCTCGATGAGCTTGTCATGCTCGGTCGATTTAACCGCAATCAAAACGGGCATCGGAGTCGCGTGGCTCACCAGGGCCTCAAACAATTCGGCGTGCCGCTGCGCGAGGCGCTCGATGACGAAAACGACGATATCGAAAACGGAATCGGCCAGGAGCTTGTGTGCTTCGTCCGAATTGCGTGTCGTTAAGAACCGGCTGTTTGGGAAAGTCTGTTCGAGCAGGCCGCAGATGCGACTGATCCCTTTGGCGGAGGTCCCGAAGACAAGCCCGTGCAGCGAACCTGGCGGCGCCGTATCTGGGGTGATGATCTTACTTTCAGGCTGCATAACGACCTAATGGGACGGGAGGGACGAGGGTCCGTCCAACGACTTGGCAGGTCATAGCGTGTCAAGTATATAAGCTTGACGATGGCAGACCGTAGGTGGGGCTGCAAGTGGCCCCGAACCGGCGGATTTCATGATGACGTATTCGTCATCGATGTTGAAGAGTTTTCTCGGCGCGATCACCTTCCTTGGTGCAGACGACTGATATGACATTGCTTGTCTAAGCACTCGCGGCGCGATCCGCTCGGCGCTCCTCGGCCGCTTGGGCCAGCTTCGCCGTAATTGGATGCTCCATGATCGCCGGCAGCTTGATCCCGATAAAGTCTGTAACTGCAATCATCTCTGCGATCGAATTTGTGATGAATATGGCCTCGGCCCGGTTCAGTGCTTCGGGGCCCATAGGCTCTGATCGCGCCGGCTCAACTCCGAGCGAACGTGCCAGCCGACCCAGCCATGAGGCAAAGATTCCGGGCAATGGGCCACTCTCAATCGGCGGCGACCACAAGCGCCCGTCCAATATGGCAAACAGGTTGAACGATCCGGCCTCGGCGACCTCGCCGCGCTCGTTGAGTAGCAGGGCATCGTCGAAGCCCGCCGCTTCGGCGCGTCGACGGGCCTCCCAATAAGTCCAATATTGGGAGCTCTTGTGGCCGGTCCACGAGTGCGAAGAGCTGATCGAGAGATCGGGAAAGTGGGTCAGCTTGCAACCCCGACGCCGGGGGATGGGGAGCAGATACTCCGCTCTGACCGGACGCGCGGCCACAAA
>JAJFLK010000288.1 GCA_021772735.1 Candidatus Sumerlaeota bacterium
GGTTTCTTCCGCCTCAACTGGCCGCTGATGCAGGACACCGCCGTTTACCTGACGACGTTCATGTATTGCCTGGCGCTCATCAACATCATCTATGGAGCGCTGTGCGCCATGGCGCAGACGGATTTCAAGAAGCTCGTCGCGTATTCATCGGTCAGTCATATGGGATTCGTGCTGCTCGGCCTGGCGTCGCTCAATTCTGAAGGCGTCAATGGGTCGATCTTCCAGATGTTCACGCACGGAACTTCATCGGCCATGATGTTTATGCTTGTCGGCGTCCTCTACGAACGCGCGCACCATCGCGAGATTGCCCGTTTCGGCGGGATCGCGCTCAAGATGCCGGTCTACTTCTCGCTCGCAATGGTCGGATTTTTCGCCGCCCTGGGGTTGCCCGGCATGAGCGGGTTCATCAGCGAGATCATGGTCTTCCTCGGCGCGTTCCAGGAGAACCAGCTCCTGACGGCCATCGCGACTGTCGGCGTCGTCCTGACCGCGGGTTATATTCTCTGGACGATTCAGCGAGTCTTCCTCGGCACGCTTCGACCCGAGGCCGAAGGGTTCAAGGATTGCACACGTCGAGAACTTGTCACGCTCGTCCCTCTGGCGATCGCGAGCATCGTCTTCGGCGTGTTGCCGGGCTTGGTGCTCTACATTTTTGCGCCGTCGACTGATCTCTTCCTGTCGTGGTTTGCGAACTAGTTTGCGGATAAGGCTCTTATGACCGACGTCACTATCGGACAGATCATCGACGACTGCCGGCTCATCATCCCCGAGCTGATCGTGCTTGGCACATTGTGCGCCATCATCATCTGGGACATGTTCCTGCCGAAAGAGAAATCCCCACGCACCGGCTGGCTTGCGCTCGCCGGCCTGGCGGCGGCCCTGGGCGTGTTGGCCTCAAGATTTGGGGAGCACTCGATCTTCCGGTTCGACTTCGCCGATCCGGCATCGTCCCTTGCGACGGCCGGGCCGGCTTATGGATTCTCGCGAATGCTCGTCTCGGACAAGCTTTCGGATTTCTTCAAATTTGTATTCCTGTTCGGCACGTTGATGGTCGTCATCTTCTCAATGCGCAGCTCGGAGCTGCGCGGGTATCGCTTCGGCGAATACTACACGCTCCTGCTCGGCTCGGTCGCTGCGGGGTCGTTCCTCGTCTCTTCGAATAATTTCATCACGCTCGTGGTTTCGCTCGAAACTCTCTCGCTTTGCTCATACGTTCTCGTCGGATACATGAAGCACGATCGGCTCTCGGCCGAGGCGTCGCTCAAATATATCCTTTATGGATCGGTGGCCTCGGGCGTCATGCTCTTCGGTCTCAGTTACCTTTACGGCATGGCCGGGACGCTCGATATCAGCCGCTCGATGGTCGCCGTATCACTAAACGAAGATAACGCCCTCACCGTCCTCATGACCGTCCTGCTCATCGTCGGGGGGCTTGGGTTTAAGATCGCAGCCGTGCCGTTCCACTTCTGGGCGCCCGATGTTTATCAAGGCGCGCCGACGCCGATAACGGCGTTCCTGGCCGTCGTCTCCAAGACCATGGGATTTTCGGCGATCCTTCGCGTCATGCTTCCTCTCTTTGCAGTCGCGGGCGCCGCCGTTCCCGATGATATCCTGGCCGTGCGCGGGGCGCTGGTCGGGATGATCGAAACCTCGAGGCTTCCCGTTTTGTTCTGGGTGCTTTCGGTCGCCACCATGACCGTTGGCAACCTCGTCGCGCTGCGCCAGACCAACATCAAACGCCTTCTGGCCTACTCCTCGATCGCCCATGCCGGTTATATCTTGATGGGTCTGACCGTCTACAACAACGCCTCGCTCGAAGCGATGCTCTTCTACTTCTTCGTATACGCCTTCATGAATCTCGGCGCGTTCTTTGTCGTGATCGTCTTGATCAATCAGACCGGAAGCTCGGAACTCGAAGCATATCGAGGCGTCGCGTGGAAAAACCCCTGGCTCTTCATCTGTCTGTTTATCTGTCTGATCTCATTGACCGGGCTCCCGCCCACGGCTGGCTTTGTCGGTAAGCTGAAACTCTTTTCCGTCGTTACCGGCGCCGCTCTGGCCGATGGAGGCGTCGCGACGCCGACCTTCTGGTTTTATATCTCGCTCGTAATCATCGCCGCGCTGAACACCGCAATCTCGCTCTATTACTACATGAAAATCGCCAAGGTCATGGTCTTCAGCGATCCCGAAGAAGCGGCCCACCCGGCCGTTCCTGCCGTGGACGGCATCCACCTGCTTGCATATGCGCTCTCCATCCTGATCATCTTTCTCCAATTCTCACCGGTCGAATCCATGGTTCGGCTATTTGGACCCTGAGGAACTTCCATGGCGACAACCCCCAAAGATCAAGTCATCGCGGCCCTGAACGATTCGCTCAGACCGCTCACGTTTTCGGCCTCCGGCTATATCCCAGAATCCAGCCCTTACACGACAGACAACGACAAGGCCGCGCTTAAAGCCATTGCATCGGTTGCCGCCGATGAGGCCGGTTTCGCCGATGAGATCGAGCGTCTCGTCGAATCCATGCGGGGCGTTCCGCAGCCCGGCGTTCCGGCGCCTATGCTCGCTGAATTGAATTACCTGTCCTTCCCCTGCCTGCTCGATCGCCTCATCGAGGATAAGCGTGCGCAATTAGATCATCACCGTGCGCGCGTCGAACTCGTCGGCGATGACCCTCAAGCAGGCGACTTAATGAAACGCCTTGCCGAGTCGCATGACGCTCATTTGAATTCGTTTATCGAAGTCCGCGAAAGCCGCTATAAAACCGAAGAGCCTCAGGCGGAATCTGCCTGAGGCTGATGAGTTGTTTGGGGCTTATGGTATCTTTGGGTCGTCGCAGGGCCGCAGGATGCGGTGGCGATCTTCTTGCGATTTCCCCTTTTGACTATTCCAGTTTAGTTTCCCGCAGTGGATCCTTCCCCTTGCCTGGGGGATCTTTCGGTTCGCATGGCGGGGTTTCGAGCCGGATATCGCTACGATCAACAAAGATAACGACCGTGAAGGTCGTCCCTTTGCCCACCGCTGATTCGACGTCGATCCGTCCGCCCATATCTTCGACGAATTTCTTCGTCATCGCCAGGCCGAGTCCACTCCCTTTCGACCCTTTGGTCGTGAAGAAGGGAAAGAAGATCCGGGGAAGCATTTCGGTGGGAATCCCGCCTGCATTGTCCTGAACGCGTATGAAGAGGCACCCATCTTCGTGATGCTTCGTGCTTAAAGTGATTTTCCCCTCGCCGTCGGGGCATTCCTCGATGGCGTTGATCAGTAAATTCACAATCGCCTTATCCAACCCGTCCACGTCGATCATGATCTGCGGCACTTCGGGATCCAGGTCGAGTTCGCAGCTGACACCACGATTCTCCATTTCCTCAAGAAAAGTCTCGCGGATCTCAGTGAGCAGCTCGTTGACCTGGCATCGGGTTTTTTCCGCGACTCGCGCCCGCGAGTAATCAAGCATCTCCTTAACCATCCCGTTGATTCTGTCGATGCCGCGCCTCACCAGCGTCCAGGTCTCGCCGATCGAATCGTAGCTCTTGTCGCCAAGACGCTTCTCCATCAGGTCAACACCGCCCTGAGACAGAAGCAAGACGTTCTTGATGTTATGCGCCAGCCCCGTGATGGTCTGCCCGATCGCGGCCATGCGTTCCTGACTGATTCGATCTTGAAGCATTCTAATGTTGTGCAGATGGATGGCCACTTCAACGCCGACGTTGGCCAGGAACTTGAGATCGTCTTTTGAAAACGCGCGGATCGAGGTCGCCGTATCGAGATGGATGAATCCGAAGACTCGATGGTGACTGATCAATGGGACGCACATCGCCGAATGAATCTGGTGAACCAGGATTGAATCCGAGCTGTCGAACCGCTCGTCCGTCGTTGCGTCCGTCGTAAGGACGGCAACTTTGTCTTTAAGGCAGCGCATCAGGATTGTCTTGCTAATCCCGATCCCTTTCTCGCTCCGCTCAGACTTCTTATTCGAATCCTCATCGTTGTCCGAGGCGCGAACTTGCACCGCCGCGGGATTGAACAGGTTCGTATCGTGAAGATCTCGCGTCAGGACTACGCCCCGATCAACGGGAAGAACCTGGAACAGCAGTCTGAGAACCCGCCTGAGGAGCCGCTTTTCCTCGGTCGTCGATCTCAAGACTTCGTGGAGCTTGTAGAACGTGACAAGACGATCCTTGGCGATTCGAAGTTGATCGCTGTCGGCGATATCTTCATCGATCCCCGAGACGCTCGAGCTGTCGTCACGGACATCGGCTTCGATGATCGATTTGACGACCTGATCGTCATCGGCCATGAAATGGACCGAGGTTCCCGTAGATATGTCTTCGCCTGGCTCGGCTCCGGCAACGCCGCCCCTGGTGAACGTCATCTCGATCCCGCCGAATCCGACAAGATCCTGCTCGACCAGAGGCGAAATCTGAACCCGAGCGGAATTCACGAAGGTCCCGTTCGAGGAGTGAAGATCGATAACACGTATTTCTTTGCCGTGCTTTTCAAGCCTGGCGTGAAAGCGCGATACCGAATCAAATGGAAGTTCGACATCATTGGTCGGATGACGGCCGATTGTTGCCGGGAAACGATCGATCCGATACTCCGGCTGCAGGCGAGGCAGGATGTTTTTTGGCCGGAATATGACTTGCGATTGCGCGCCGCCGTCTGTGCCGTCTTCGGCTGCGGGTTCTTTTTCGCTCGTCACGGTCATCAGGGGCAAATCGCTCTTTCTAAATTGATAACTGCTCTCAAGGATTTGGGGCAGGCATCCCGTGGGGCCGATGGGGTTTACGACATCTCGGTTCGCCCATGACCGCCTCGGCGATCATCATCTCCGGGTAGGTCAGGCGGCGTCTGCGTTTGGATTTGCCACCCGTTCCCGGGCTTCCTGACCGGTTCCTTCGCGCCATCGCCGCGCCGGTCCCGCGTTTGCCGGCCCCGACTCGTCGCTTGTGCTCGTGCCCCCTGTGAACAAGCTCGTCATACTCTATCTTCTGTGCCTGAAGCCGAGCTTCGTGGGCGCGCATCTCGGCCAGAGCATCCTGTGCCGTTCGCGTTGCGCTCGGCGCGCGGGCTGGATCCCGGGTGGCCGTGCGCCTCGTCGTTTGCACTTCTCGTGCCAAAGGAGGAGAGGCGACCTTGCGTGGTTGAGCCTGGGGTGGCGCGGGCTGCCGAGCGGCCGGCTGCGGGGCGGGAGTGCGGGGTGGCGTGGCGCCTGGCGGTGTCGTCGTCCTTCTTGTTCCGGTATCAGACGATGGCATCTCGACCGGCGGCGGGGCGGGTCGTTTCGCCTTCCGGTCCTTGGCCTGGGCCCGGGCTTTCCGGATCGCTTCTTCAAGTCGATCGTCAAGCGATTGCCCATCGGAGTCCTTCTCCGTGCTCGGCGCCTTCTTCACGGCTTTTGCCATGGCTGAGAAAACCGATCGCAGAATCAGAATGGCGATGATCCAGGGGATTACATTTTCCATTAACTTTGACCCAGCGGGCGGCACTGAAGCGATGTTCGACGTGCGGACCGAGTTCGCGAGTCGGCGAAATCAACCCACGCGCCATTGTTCTCTGCCCAATGGCGGCGGTCAAGCCGGAACCTGCGCATGCGGGGAGGGGAGGGCCCCCTGGAGGAAACGACTTCGGCCGTCACGAAGGACGGCCGATCGCGCCGGACAAGCATCCGACGAATTGAAAAAGATGGTGGAGGGAATAGGATTCGAACCTATGTAGGCTTGCGCCAACGGGTTTACAGCCCGTCCCCATTAGCCACTCGGGCATCCCTCCACCTGGGCGTGATCCTTTCGTCTGCGGCGCGTAATGCCAAGCGTATTTGCTTTGGCCGCTCTCCCGTGGAGCTGGTGGAGGGAATCGAACCCGCAACCGCTCGCTTACAAGGCGAGTGCTCTACCATTGAGCTACACCAGCCTTCCGGGACGCATCTTCGCCATGTCGGCGCCCGACAAAGGGTCTTATCATCCATCCGATCGCACGCAGAATTCAAGGGCTTTATCTCTTCGAAATCTGGCACGATTTTCCTCAAAAAAAACACTTCTCTTTGTCCGCGTTTGGCGTTAACTTCTCTCTCCGATCTTAACCGTGTTTACGATCATACATTTTGTGAGGGTTACCCGTTCCTGTTCGATGCAAGATGTTCACCCCCGCCGCAGGAGGGACCAGCTGCATCATGTTCCTTCCCCGTTCAGTTCGCGCCTAAAGGCTGGCGAACTAAGTAGTGGCCGACGGTCACGCACGACTGGGCCGCGCTTGCGCCCTCCCGCTCCGCACTGACCCCATTTGCGCTCGATCAAGGAATGCAAGAACATGAATTCGACAGCTTCTCCACTGACGTTGTGGGAGCAAACTCTTGAGGATTTGCGCGGCCAGATCGATTCCGAATCTTTTGACGCCTGGCTTGTCCCTATCCGATTCGAGCAATGCGAGGACGGCCGACTGACGCTCGCCGTTCCCTCCACGTTTCATCGCAATTGGATGACGTGGAATTACCAGGACCAGATAGAGCACGCGTTCGCACAGCGTTTCGATCAGCCCGCCTCTGTTGAATTCGTTGTCGATCCCCGGCTTGAGGATCCGCATCTCGAAGAAGACGAGCCATCATCAGAGGCGTCAGCCTATGGAGCGAGCCCAAGCGCCCATTTCCGTTCGGGGTCCTCGACGCAGCAGGGCGATATCACGCCGGTAACGCTCAATCCGCTTTGCACGTTCGAGAGCTATGTCATTGGCGAGTCCAACCGCTTTGCCAACGCGGCGGCCCAGGCCGTCGCCGATCCCTCGTCACGAGTCTACAATCCGCTTTTTCTTTACGGTGGCAGTGGCCTTGGCAAGACCCACCTCATGCACGCCATCGGCCGCCAGATGCTCTCTTACGGTGCACATTTCAACGTCCTTTACGTGAGTTCAGAGTCGTTTATGAATTCGTTCATCGAGGCCATCCAGAAGAAAGAGCTGACGCATTTCCGCAATCGCTTTCGCAACGTCGACCTTCTTCTCATCGATGACGTGCAGTTCTTCTCCGGCGCAGAGCGTTCGCAAATCGAGTTTTTTCACACGTTTAACACGCTTTTCGAATCCGGCAAGAAGATCGTGATCTCCTCAGATCGTAATCCGACCGAGCTTCACGAGCTCGAAGAGAGGCTTCGCTCCCGATTCGAAGCCGGCCTGCTCGTCGATATCCAACCGCCGGAACTCGAAACACGAGTTGCGATTCTACTGCGCAAGGCTGAATCCGCAGGGCTCGAGCTGACGCCCGAGGTCGCCATTTACGTTGCCGAACGGATCAAGACCAATGTCCGCAAGCTCGAAGGCGCGCTGCAGAAATTAGCGGCTCACTATTCGATCACCCGCGAGCCGCTTACAATCCCGATCGTTCGAGAAATTCTCGGAACGCTTTTCCCAGGCGACGAGCCGCTCAAGATTACTGTCGATAAAATTCAGCAGACAGTGTGCGTCTATTTTGACATTTCTATCAAAGACCTCACGGGTTCGAGCCGAACTCGTAAGTTCACGTTTCCCAGACAGGTGGCGGCGTATCTCTCGCGCGAGCTGACCAGTCTCTCGTTCCCCGAGATCGGCCGGAAATTCGGTCGCGATCACACCTCCATCATGCACGCCTACCGCAAGATTCAGCGCGAGATGCGCAGTGATCTCGGCCAGCAGAATCTTGTCAAATATCTTACGAAGCTCGTCAAAGAAGAGCCTCTGCCCAGGACGCGTCCATAGCTGGTTCGCGCGGGTATCGGCCGTCCGTTCGCCTCACATCGTTCAGTTTTCCTCCATTGCTTCAGTTGCTCCGCGCGGCTTGGCATGAATATCTCTTAACCTTTTATCCGGACACGGGCGAGTGGCGATGATCTCAATGGTCTGCGCCAGTACGGCCCCGGTGCGACCCTATCTATTGCGAGGTGCCCCAAAGATGTTCAAATCCAGGCTGGCTCTATCCTCTGCTCGAGGCTTCACTTTTCTCGAAATCATTCTCGTCGTGACTATCATTGGTATTCTTGCTTCCCTTGCCGCACCGAGGCTTATCGGCCAAGGCCTCCAGGCAAGAATCGGGGGATGCAAGGCCGAGATCGAAGGCATCTCGACCTCCCTTCAGATGTACGAGATCGGTACAGGGGAATTCCCCAATACCAGCCAGGGGCTCCACGCGCTCGTCGTCCGCCCAAGCGGCGCCAACATGAACGGATGGGAGAAGCTTCTGGACAGGGTGCCGGACGACCCGTGGGATCAGCCGTATCTCTATGCCCATCCGTCGAATCACGGGATGGATTTCGATCTCTCGTCCAAGGGACCGGACCGCATCGAAGGCACCGAGGATGACATCGTAAATTGGGAAGGCGTCGATGATGCCGGAATCTAATATCTTGGGCCGTCAGATTGCGAAATTCCGTCGTCGACCCATCCCGTCAATTCCGAGCGTCAGGCGCACAGCCTGCTAGGCACGCATGGCCGTCGGTGCTATCTTAATCAACCTGAGGTGACCCAAAAGATGCGAAAGTCCCCTATGATTCGATCCTCCGCCCGAGGCTTTACCTTCCTTGAGATCATCCTCGTCGTGACGATCATCGGCATTCTCGCCGGTCTGGTTGGTCCAAAACTAATAGGCAGGGCCAAGCAGGCGAAAGTCGGCGCGTGTCGCGCTGAGATCGACGGCATCTCAACCTCGCTTCAGATGTACGAGATCGGCACAGGGGAATTCCCTAACACGGGTCAGGGGTTGCGAGCCCTGGTCGTCCGCCCGAGCGACGTCAACGAGAACGATTGGGAGAAGCTTCTGGACAGGGTGCCCGACGATCCCTGGGATCAGCCTTATAGCTATGCGTATCCATCGAATCATGGGATGGATTTCGATCTTTCGTCAAAGGGCCCAGACCGAGTCGAGGGCACCGACGACGACATCGTGAACTGGGAAGGCGTCGATGACGCCGCGTTCTAATGCCTTGAGCCGCCTGATTGCAAATATCAGACGCTGGCTGTATGGTCTAAGAGCCTCGGCCAGGGACGAGTTTCTCTGTGACTCGTGCAAGTACGATTACCGCTCCGCGTGCAATCGTCCGGAGCGGCCCAACGCGCGCCGATGCCCCGATTACGAGCGCAACGGCTGAACCTCGCCGCCGTCGCCAAGGATTCACCCCCCGGAGGATTCAAACCATGTCTGGCCATTCCAAATGGCATTCGATCAAACACAAGAAGGGCGCGACCGACGCCAAGCGGGGGAAGCTTTTTACGAGGCTGCTCAAGGAAGTCATGATCTCGGCCCGCATGGGCGGCGGCGATCCGGATGCAAACCCGCGCCTTCGAGCGGCCATCCAGGCCGCCAAAGATTCGAACATGCCCAAGGACAATATCAATCGTGCCGTCAAGCGTGCGACGGGAGAGATGGATGGAGTCTCTTACGAGGACTTCATCTTCGAAGGCTATGGACCGGGCGGGACGGCGTTTCTCGTCGAAGGGTCGACGGACAATCGAAATCGGACCACGCCGGAGATTCGTTTCATCTTTTCCAAATTGGGCGGCAATCTGGGCGAGACCGGTTGCGTGGCTTGGATGTTCAGCCGGCGCTCCGTCATCGTCGCCGAGTTTGAGGGCCTGGACGAAGACGCCGCCATGGAAATCGCTCTCGAAGCGGGCGCGGATGATTTCGAGTTCGAAGAGGGAATCGCCGAGATTATGGCCGCTCCGGATGAGCTCATGAGCGTTCGTGAGGGTCTCGAAGCAAAGGGCGTCAAGATTCTTGAGGCGACGGTCCGCTCGATCCCCGCCAACACGGTCAAGGTCGAAGGCAAGGCCGCCGAGACCCTCGTCAAGCTCGTCAACGCGCTTGAGGACCAGGACGACGTCACATCGGTCGCTGGGAACTACGAGCTGGACCCCGACCTGGCAGAGCAGCTTTCCTAACCCGGCCGGGCAGGGCCGCCGCGGCGAGCCATCAGTTTGCTGATCTTACCTCGATTGCCTTTGATCGATGCTTGAATCTCCGGCCGCTCTGCGAGCCAACTGCCTCGCGGCTTGTCCGTGCCTCTGTCAACTCCAAGGAGTCTCGGATGAAAATCATGGGCATCGATCCCGGATTGGCCGCTGTGGGCTGGGGCGTCGTCGATCATGATCCCATCGCTCGCCGCGTCCGGCATGTCGCCCACGGGGTGATCAAGACCACCCCCGAGCACTCCACGGCACGGCGACTACAGATAATTTTTCAAGAACTCGGCGCGGTCATTCGCGAGCACAAGCCCGAGGCCGTCTCCATTGAGGAGCTTTTTTTTGGCTCCAACCGCAAGACCGCCGTCGCGGTCGCGCAGGGCAGGGGAGCGGCGATCCTCGCGACGGCCGAAGCCGATCTTCCTCTGGCTGAATATTCGCCGCCGAGAATAAAGCTCGCGCTCGTCGGCTACGGTCGCGCCACGAAGATTCAGGTCCAGCAGATGGTCCGTTCTGTGCTGGATCTGGACGAGATCCCCCAACCCGATCACGCCGCCGACGCGCTGGCCGCGGCTCTGTGTTATCTCCACTCGTTCGGATCGCTGGCACACCTCGCCGAGGCCGCCGCAGAACCCGGCCCGGCGGTCGGCGCTCCTGGCGCACGGCGCGGGGATGAGCAGTCCGACAAAAGCAAAGCGCTTCTGGCCCAGGTCCGGCCTCGCTCGCGGCGCAGGAGCCGTTAGAGCCTGGCCGGTCGTCGCTTTATCGATCGGGGTTCGTCCTCGATCTTGTCTCGGCGGCCGCGTCATCGAGAACTCGGTCAATATCAAGATGCGCTCGAAGTTCCAGGCTCAGTTTCGCAAGGTCGTCGACGGTATCGATATCGAAGTTCAAGGGCTGCTCGGCGATTGCGAGTCCGAGAGCTGAGGCTTTGGCGCGTGTCCGTGCGGCCAACGTGGGCTCGCTCCACGGCATGGATTCGAAGATGCCGGAGCGCATCGCGTTCATTCCGACGATCCAATATCCTCCGTCTTCGGCTTCTCCCATTATGAGCGGCGCACCGCGCAGGTCGGCGAATGCGCGCTCGAGATCTTCTGGCTTGAGCGCGACGCAATCGGTGCCCAGCGCGGCGACGGCGGGCGCGCCTTGAGAGAAGGCCGTTTCGAAAACCCGTATTAAGCGACATCCCAGATCGCCTTCGCCCTGCGCGATGAAGGGCGTCGCTTCGGGCGCAAGAGGCTCAAGCCATGCCCTGATCTCGGCCTCGGCATGATCGGGCGCGAACGCGATCATGGGCCGCCATTGCGTTCCGGGCGCGGCAATGATTTCGGACAATAGATACTCGACGAACCGGCGATAGAGTTGGGCGGCGCCCCGGTCGCCGATCGACTTGGCCAGGCGCGTCTTGACCCGTCCCGGCTCCGGGGCCTTCATCATTATGATGAGCCAGGGCAGCGCCGCTTCGGGCTCCGCGATGGCAGGTTCCTCGATATTCGTTGATTCCAAGTCTTGGTGATCCTGTTAGTAATTCGTACATGGATGGGCGCGTTCGCCCGCATGAACGTTTCCGCCAATTCCGGGGAACCCATTATGCCCAACAAATGCGGCGCGCTCACGCCCCAATTCCCTGCTGCGATGAGGATGAGAAATCCGGGCGAGGGGATGCACGCATGCCGCAAGAAGGGCGTGTCTCAATTTTGGGAGTAGATGCAAGTTTTGATGTTATGCCATTTGTCGTTGTATGCGAGGCGGCGGAGGGCTTCCAAGTCGTTGAAGCCTTGTTCGGTCCAGCGCGCGCCGGCGCGTTTGAATCGTCCCTGGATGTAGAGTTTGCAGGCCCCGCCTTCGACCTGGCCGCTTCCGATGGGCCAGGCGCGTTCGCGCAACCGGTCGTATCGGGTCTGCTCGTCGAATCGCTTGAGGTAGTCCATGACATTGGTCACGGTTCGCGTCGTCTCGGCGTCCAGGTTTTTGCGCCCCATCGCATTGCCCAGCGACCGGCGCACCGATCCATTGCCTCCGGGTTGGAGCAACTTTTTTCTCAACCGTCGATGCGCGCGTCGCGCCCCCGCCGACCCCTCACCATGCAGGGCATTCAATGCCGAGGCCACCTGCTGGCTGACGTGGTAATAGTCCACCGTCCATTCGGACCACTTGAGCGATCCACGGGCCAGCCCGGCCATCCAGTTCCCACCGTCCGAGACGAATTGTGAAGCCGCCGCTCGCCTCAGCCCCTGACTGAGCGACAGCGCTTGAATCTGTCGGCCCAACACCTCGGCCTTGCCCCGGATCGCGCAATATTTCGGCTCGTTCAGTCGGACTCTCTCCACGCGC
>JAJFLK010000289.1 GCA_021772735.1 Candidatus Sumerlaeota bacterium
CCGGGGATTCCCTCGTTCTTATAGAAAGGTTTGGGGCCGGGGAAGTTGACGGACTCGTCCGCTTGCGCGGCGATATTTGGGAGAGCGAGACAAAGAATCGCAAAGCGACGAAAAAAACATGCAGGCATTAGGACTGATTCCTTGAGCGGCGTCCGAAAAGGATAAACGTCATTGTGATCAAGAGCATTAAAATCGTGCTGTATGCGGCCGCCGCGTGGATGCCGCCCGGGCCGCGTCGGATCTGATCGATCTTAACCGAGATCGGTTCGGTGCCGGGCCCGGCGAGGATGATCGAGCTGACGAATTCGCCCATGGCGGTTGCGAACGTCAGCGTCGCGGCGGCGAGCACTGAGGGAAGAATCAGCGGGAATGTAACTTTGAGGAAGGCTCTGAAAGGCGACGCCCCGAGATCGCGCGCCGCGCCTTCGAGATCGGCCGATACTCGTGCGACTCCGGCCTTGATTGTCCTGTGCGCCAGCGGGATCAGGCGGATGAAATATGCGAGCGCAAGAATGGCGATGGTGCCTCGCAGGTTGACTCCCCAGGTCAGCAAGCCGGGCTTGCGTGAGATCCAAAGCAGGCCGACGGCGATCACCGTGCCCGGCATTGCCCAAGGGAGCATGAGCAGCATCCGCGCCGCGGTTTTGCCCGCGAATTCGCGGCGCTGGATGAGCCATGCGCTGAGCATCGTGAACAATACAACAGCGACCGTCGCCGCGCCGGCGGCCCGAAGGCTGTTTGTAAAAGGCCGGATCGAATCCGCGTCGCCGAAGAGGCCCGTGTAATTGGAGAACGTGTATTCATACGGCACGCCGATGAATCCGGTGCCCGGCTTGATGAGCGATTCGCGGATCATCGACAGGTGAGGCGAGAGAAGCACGAGCGTCAGCAGCGATAACGAAATCGTCAGGATGCCACGCCGCCACGGAGAAGCGACGCGGGTTCGTCGTCGTGCCGCGCCTCGCGTTCCGCCTTCGATCGTCCCTTCGAACCGGACCAGGCCGAACAGGAATATACCGGCGCACAAACTCAAAACCACGCAGTCCGCGCTCGCCAGGCCGTTGGCCGATTCCTCCAGAGCCTGCTGGATGCCGACGGTCAACACGGGGCGACCGGCCATATAAAAGAACGGCGCGGTGAACGAAGCCATCGAGGTCATGAACGTCAACAGCGACGCACCGGCCAGCGCGGGGACGAGCTGCGGCGCGACGACCCGCGTGAAAGTCTGTATCCGTGTGGCCCCCAGATCGCGCGCGGCCTCGATCTGGGTCTCGTCGAAGTTCTCCAGCGCCGCGCCGACCAGGACATAGAAGAAAACGTACATGGAATATACATGGACGAGCAACACACCGCCGTAGCCTTTCTCGAACCATAGCCCGCCATCGAAGATGACGCGGGTCGCCTGATGGAAAATCCCATCCTCGGCCATCATGGTCCAGATCGCGAACACGCCGACCAGCGGCGGCAGCGTGAATGGCAGCAGCGCAAGGCCCGCGAGAATCCCGCGCCCGGGAAAGTCGAAACGGAAATAAATAAACGCCAGGCCGGTGCCGAACGCGCCGGCGAGCACGACCGTCGCCAGCGAGATGCCCAGGCTTCGCATGCCATATCGCCAGTGACCCCGCTCGATAAAACTCCGCCAGGGGTCCGCAGTGAACCCCCCGCCTCGTTCCCAGACGCTTTCGAGCAAGACTTGAACGATCGGCCATAAGATATATCCGAACAACACTGCGAAAAGCAGAAGCACGCGCGGATCGCGCAGGGCGACTCGCCGTTCCGATGGAGTGCCTATGGAGTCTTCAGCGTTCATATTAGTTGCGCCGGAGCTTCGCGGAGCGCTATCGCTTAATCCATATTCTCGAAAATCAGACCAGCCCCTGGGCGAACGGAGACAAGGATCGCATCACCCGCATGCAGATCGTCTGCAGCGCTTTTCTCGAGTCGCACGCGAATCGATTCGGCCAGACCGCCGAGTTCAACTTCGACTTCGACTGCGCCACCGGCGAAGGAAACCAGCGCGACGCGGCCGGGCAGGCCTTCGCCTGCGGACGCGTTTACGGATTTGAGGACGATCTCTTCGGGACGCAGCGCAAGCCAGACGGGTGCGTCGTGCGTCATGATCTTTGTCAAACTCGAGACGCGGATGGTCGCAGCATCCTCCGCGATCGCCGATTTATCGCCGCCCGCTTCGAGCCGAAGCGAGATGCCATCAACTCCGCCCTCCCGCACGACGCACGGGAGCATGTTGCGTTCGCCGAGGAATCGCGCGACCTCGGCCGAAGAGGGACGCTCGAACAGTTCACGCGGCGTGCCGACCTGCTGAAGCTCGCCGCGCATCATCAGCGTCAGCCGATCCGAAATCGTGAGCCCCTCTTCCTGATCGTGCGTGACGTAAACCATCGTCAGGCCCAGCGCGGTCTGGATGCGGCGGATCGCGGACCGGGTCGACCGGCGTAGCGACGCGTCCAGATTCGATAGCGGCTCGTCCATCAGGATGATTGTCGGCTCGACAGCCAGCACCCGCGCCAGTGCGACGCGCTGCTGCTGCCCTCCGGAAATCTCATTAACCCGCCGTCGGCCCAGCCCTTCGAGCTGCACGAGATCCAAAACCTCATCGACTTTGCGGCGAATCTCGGCGGTGGTCCGCTTGCGCAGGCGCAAGCCGAAGGCGACGTTTTCGAAGACGCTCAGGTGCGGGAAAAGCGCGTAACTCTGGAAGACCATCGCCGTCGGACGCTTCTCCGGCGCGAGGCGCGTCACGTCCCGGCCGTCCATCATGACGGTGCCCGAATCGGCAAAATCAAGCCCGGCAAGTATTCTGAGCAGCGTGGTCTTCCCGCAGCCCGAGGGGCCGAGCAGCGCGAAGCTTTCGCCCGAGGCGATTTCTAGATCGATACCACGCAAGGCTTCGAACGGCCGGCCCGTGGCGGGGTCGGCAAACGTCTTGCGAATGGCGGCGAGCTTGATATCGGCCACGGACTATTTGTCCGGATCGCGGATGGAATCTTGCCAGTGCTGCATCCAGTCGAGCTGCACCTGATCGAAAACTGCCGAATCCAAATCGAGCGCGGTGAACTGAATGCCTGCCGTGATGTCGGGCAGCTCACTGGGGTCGAGATCGTTGCGCGCGAGGATACGAAAATGCTTTTTGGCCAGGGCCGCGCAGCTTTCTTTGGATGTCACGAACTCGTAGAACTCCCGAGCCTCTTCGGGATTCGGACCGCCCTTAACCAGCGCGATCGGATCGAGCGAGATCGCGATCGGCCCTTCGGGGACGTTCCAGCCGAAGGGATATCCGTTCGCCTTGGATTGAAAGATCGCGTCCGTCAGGTTCCAGAGCGAAATGTATCCATCCCGGCTTTTCGCGATGCGATCGTAGAGCGCCTGGGGGTTCGGCAGGTAGCTGCGAGTCTGCGCGTCAAGTTCCTTCAAAAACTGATATCCGAGCGCGGGCGTATGCTCGGGTCCACCGAGTTCCCACACGATGCCGGCGTAGATTGTGCGCATCGTTCCCGAGTTCAGCGGCTCGCGGATGACGATCTTGTCTTTCCACTCCGCGCCGAGCAGTTCGCGGTAACTGCGCGGAGTCTCGCCAACTTCATAGACATTGCGATTATAGATGATGGCCGGGAGCTGGAGGAATTGCGCGTACCATGCGTCGTCCGCATCGTGATACGCCGGGTCGATCACATCGGCCCACGAGGGACGATAGGGCTCAAGCAGTCCATCATCCTTGGCCTGACCAAAAAGCGCCGAGGTCCCACCCCACCAGATATCGATCTGCGCTGAGCCTTTGTCTATGCGGAGCTGGCTCAGGATCTGCCCGGTCGGGACGAATCGGCCGACGACATCGATATCCGGATGGGCCGCCTCGAACGCGGCTTCGAACTCGTCGAGAATCTCCTGGCCGTGCGGCGTATAAACGACGACCTGCCGGGTGGCTGAGGCGGCGGGGCCCGAACTGGCCGAAGTCTCCGACGCGGCGTTCGGTCCGCCGGGTTCGCCTCCCGAGCACGCGGTGAGCAACGCGAAGCAAATAAGGCTGGAGAAATTGCGGGCGAGCTTCACTCAGGATTCCCCTCGGGCGATGCTTTCGGCGCTGCGGGGTACGCGTCCCATCCGCGCAATCGATGCCACCAGTCTGAAAGCTTGCCAGCTTTGAGGAAGATGAAGAGGCCGACACACAATTCCGCGACCGCGTAGACGACGCTATTTTTTGCCAATGCAA
>JAJFLK010000290.1 GCA_021772735.1 Candidatus Sumerlaeota bacterium
CCCTTTGTATGCAATTGGGCTCCGGGAGGCAACTGAATTCAGGCTCGCGAGGGGTTGAATCCGGACTCACCCGGCTGGTAAACTCCCGTTTCCCGCAAGGGCCGTTTGCCGTCCAGCTGGTCCGTTCCGCAAGTCCAGCCCGTTATGATCCGGGTGCAGTTTCCGTGTTGACCGAGGCGGGCGCGCCGGCCAGAAAGCGAAGAACCGAATTATGAAGAGTTTCCGAAGACGATCCAGGCGCGTTGCCGCGGCCGCTGGAATTTTTCGATTGGCCCTGGTTGCCTGTATCGCCGCGTTCGGCGTGACGACGGCTTGCGCCGCCGCGGATCCCATCGCGCTCGTGCCGGTTCAGCCGGGCGCGCTCGAGGGCGACGCCGAGATCGAAGCCATGCTCGCGCCGTTCGCCAGGGAAGTCGCTCCGCTCAAGGTTTCGATCGGTCAGGTCACCGAGGCCATGAGTCAATCGCGCGCAAGGTCCAGCGCATTGGTCTGCTGGGTGGCAGACGTGATGCGCGCCAAGGCCACTGAGGTCACCGGCGAGGAAGTGAATGGGGCGTTCATGAACTCAGCCGGCGTGCGGTCCAATATCGACGAAGGCCCGGTCTCGATCTTCACGATGATGAACGTGCTGCCGTTCGACAACACCATCGTGGTCTTCACGCTGAACGGCGATCAGATGCTGGAACTTGGTCAAGTCTTCATCGATCGCAAGGCGTATTTTGCCGTCTCCGGGATGACGCTGGCTGCGGACGCCGATGGAAAGCTGACCGAATTTCTCGTCGCCGGCAAGCCAGTCGATCCTGCCGGTTCGTATCGCATCGCGACGCTGGATTACGTCGCCAACGGCGGCGACAACATGGGCATCCTGGCGACCTACCCCGCGCCGCACGATACCGAAAGCCTGCTGCGCGAGGCGGCGATCGCATATATCAAATCGCGAAGCGCGGCAGGCGAAGAGATTCGGCCGCCGGCCGATCCGGAGCGTTACCACTTCGAAGATCAAGGCGAGGAGCAATAAGCATGAAACGACGTGACTTCTTACGGACAACGCTTGGCACGGCCGGCGCCGCCGCGATGACCGGATTCGGCGCTCCTCTCGCACTGGCCGAGGAAGCAACGGGAGCCGAGGCCGGGCCGGCAAAGTCCTCTTCGGCCCTGCGGTTGACGCTGATCCATACCAACGACGTGCATTCGCACATGGAGCCGATGGGCATGGGCAGGTATGCCGGCCTGGGAGGCGCCCCGGCGCGCGCGGCGCTCATCAAGAAGATTCGCGACGCGAGCGATCATCTGCTGCTGCTTGACGCGGGCGATATCATCCAGGGAACCGCCTACTTCAATCTGTTCCAGGGCGAGCCCGAATTCCGCGCGATGAGCATGCAGAATTACGACGCCGCGGCGATTGGCAATCACGATTTCGATGCCGGGCTGGATCGGATGGCGGACCTGATCGACAACTTCGCGAATTTCCCCATGCTTTGCGCGAATTACGATTTCAACGACACACCGGTCAAAGGCAAGACGCGCGAATCGATCGTCAAGGAAATCGACGGCGCGCGCGTGGGCATTTTCGGGCTGGGGATCAAGCTCCAGGGTCTGGTCAGCGGTCGTATGTTTGGCGCCACGCAATACCTCGATCCGACCGAAAACGCCCGGCGCGTGGCCCGGCAATTGCGTCACGACGAGAAATGCGATTTCATTATCTGTCTTTCTCACCTGAACGTGCATCACCGCGACGATCCGGGCTCCCAGATGGGCGAGGCCGGTGACCGCGATCTGATCACCGACGTGCCGGAGATTGATGTCATCCTCGGCGGGCACAATCATTTCCGCCTCACCGAGCGATTCGATCGCGAGGGCGCCGGGACCGGATACGTCAACCAGACCGGCTGGGCGGGCACGCACTTGGGAGTGCTTCAGTTTGATCTCTTTGACAAGCAGATGGCTCGGCTCGCCAACCATTCGCACATGGCCGTCGCTTAGGTTTCAGCGCTTTATCCGCTCAAGGTCCACTTCACTGCCAGTGATGTCATGTGCTTGACATTGGATGGCGATGTTGCCATTAGCTCGTGCGCTGCCCGAATCTGCGATCCGGATTCATGTCATTGAAAACAAAAGAGATAGGCTGAATCGCGCTCGAGGCACGCTACCTGCATATAGAAACGTCGGCGTCGGCGGACCCAGGCAGGAGCCGAAGGAGCTTCCCACGAGGGAGCTCGTTGGAGCATTGTTGATATCGGAACCACGCCGAGCGCCAAATCGGAAACCAGGCAGGTGACATCATGAGTAACGAAAGCAAGGCGACAAAACGCAGGGGCCCGCTGGGGCATCGGATCTTTATTTTCGGTCTCGGCGGGCTGCTGACGATTCTTTTCATGTGGATGCTGGCCTTTGTGCTCGACGACATCGGGCGGATCAAAGGCCCGCAACGCTCGGATATTGTGGAAGAAATCGTCCCGGCCCAAACGCGCGCTCGGATTGTCGAGTTGGACGATGCAAGCGACGAGCTGGATATCCATATCAACAACCAGCGCGAGGTGCAGGCTCTACTAGACGAAAGCATGAGCAGCTCGGGCTCGACGATGAATCAGCTCGTTGAGCTGCATCGGCTCAATCTGGAGAAGGATGTAACACCGACCGAGCTCGAGCAGGAAGCTCTGGCTGAAAGCGAGCGGCTTTTTCTCAAGAACCAGCGCGAGTATCAGGTGACCATATCGAAAATCGAGGATCTCCAGGAACAAATGCGCGGCGTGAAGCGCGAGCTGACGGTTCTCAATCGAGAGGTCTTCAATTTTCAGGACGAGATCGATGAGAAATATGGCGAGCTCTATAAAGCCCACCGAATGAAACTGGCGGGGCTTAAGCTGGGTTTTCTACTGCCCGTCCTGATCGTGGCAACTCTTGTCTTTATGAAGTTTCGAGCCAGTCCTTATCGGCCGATTCTTCTGGCGGCGTTTCTGGCGTCGTTCGCGCACACCGCGCACGTCATGCACGAGTATTTCCCGAGTCAGTATTTCAAATACATCGCGTTGGCAGCAGTGACGGCGATCGTGCTGGCGTTTCTTGTGCGGCTGATCCGGACAGTGGCTCGGCCCAAAGCCGAATGGCTGCTCAAGCAGTATCGTGAGGCATACAACATGCATCGGTGCCCGATGTGCAGCTACCCGATCGCGCGCGGGCCGCTCAAGTTCATGATGTGGACGCGCAAAGGCCCGAGGGCAGCCCGAGGCGGGGTCGGCGCAGGTACGACGCCTCAGACGCAGGGCGGCAAAGGATTTGGGCCTTACTCATGCCCGTCGTGCGGCGAGCAGCTTTTTGAGGAATGCGCCTCATGTGGTGACGTGCGTCATTCGCTGCTGCCGTTCTGCGAAGGCTGCGGCGCAGCGAAGGCGACCGGCGAGCGCGAGGCCGCAGAGAGTGGAGTCGCGGGAGCCGCGCCGGACGGTGCCGCTCCGAGCGGAGCCGGGGCCTGATTGGGCCGAGGGGCAGACATGACAATTTAATAAATCGGGCGGCGTGCCGGGGGGCGCCGCCTACTTTTCTTGTTCTTGGACGGATCTGAGTTTCGGCGAACTTTGCGTGCCGCCCGAATCCGTAATGGCGTCCCCCGCATCCATCAGTTCCTTGCCTGCTGCGCGAAGGGATCGCCGGAAGATAAACGGAAATGCCACCAGGAAAGCGATCAGCCGGACGTAAGGGAAGGAAGATTCGCGCTCGGGGGCTTCAACCACCGATCGGACCACGGGAGAAGCAGGGGCCAAAGCGTTCAGTGACTCG
>JAJFLK010000030.1 GCA_021772735.1 Candidatus Sumerlaeota bacterium
ATACTCGTCTCTCCACCTCGGCCAAAGGCGAGAGGCTCTTCGTCGGCTTCATTTTCAACAGGCCTCGCTTCTATGGAATTAATCGGGCCTTTGGGCCCGTCCCATTCTACTCCACTACGTAGCTGAAGCAAGATGCGCCCGTGGGCGGGTCGGTGCGCCTATCGGGCTTGTCTCAGGCCTCGGTTTCGTATAAACTCGAATGTTCAACGTCCGCCCGGTGTGCGTGACGACGAGCGAGAATATGGGAATATTGGGATACGAACCGTTGGAGACCCAGATCGGTGAGAGCCGGGCCGGGTCCGGGCGCCCCGCGATCAGCCGGGATGCCGCCGTGATAAGCGATGTCACGCCGGGCAGTCTGGGCGAGCGGGCGGGGCTAAAGCCCGGGGATGTGATTGCCTCGATCAATGGCGAGACGATCTCGGACCCGATCGACCTCTTGTTTCACGCGGCCGAGGACCAGCTTGAAATCCGCTTCAAACGTGGAGGCCGCGGGCACGTGGTCAGCCGCAAACTCGATCGGCGCCACGACGAAGAACTGGGCATCGCCCTCGAAGATTTCCGCATCCGGGTGTGCAACAACCAGTGCGTCTTCTGCTTCATCCACCAGAATCCTCCGGGTCTGCGCAAGAGCATCTATTTCAAAGACGGCGATTTCCGGATGTCGTTCCTGCACGGCAATTACATCACGATGACCAACATGTCGGACGCGGACTTCGACCGGATTGCCGAGCAGGGTCTGAACCCGATGTACGTTTCCGTCCACGCGACCGATCACGAGCTGCGAATGCGGATGCTTGGCGTGCGCAGAGGGTTGAACGTTCTCGACGGGCTGGGACGCCTGCGCGCCGGCGGAATCCAATTCCATACGCAGATCGTATTGTGCCCCGGCTGGAACGACGGGAAACAACTGGATCGAACGCTGAAGGATCTTCTGAAGCTGCTGCCCAAGCTGTTATCGGTTGCGATCGTCCCGCTCGGCATGTCGGATCATCGCGACGGCCTGGAGAAGATGAAGCCAACTACGCCGACGTTTTGCCGCGCGGTGATCGAGCAAATCCGGCCCTTGCAGGAGAGGCTGATCGAGCGTCACGGCGAGCCGATCGTTTACCTCTCCGACGAATTTTATCTGATGGCGGGTCTCCGGCCTCCGAGTTACGCCGCGTTCGACGTCGTCCATCAACTTGAGAACGGCGTCGGCATGGTCTGGGAATTCATGCGGCCCTGGCGCCGCATGATCCGCCGCCTGCCCGAGCGGGTCTCGCCGAACCGTTCTGTCGCCGTTATGACCGGGTTGCTGGGCGCACGCGTGCTGCGGCGCATGATTCGCCGGCTCGACCAAATCAATGGCCTGCGCGTCGATCTGATTCCCTGCGTGAATGGCCTCTTTGGTCCTTCCATTACGGTCTCCGGCCTGCTTTCGGGCGGCGATCTGCGACGCGCGATCGCGATGAATCCGGGATACGGTCAATACATCATTCCGGGCAATGCGATCCGCGCCGAGGGCGGCGTATTCCTTGATGATATGACGTTCGAGGAATTGAACCGCGCCTGCGGCGGCAAGGTGATCGCCGTCGATGGTGATTGCAGCGATCTGATCCAAGCCGTGCTGCATGGCCGCGCAGGTGCGAGCGCGGACGCAATAGAAAATCTGAATGACGAACAGTTGGTAGGTATTGATCGATGAGAACACCCGCGAGACAGACCCGGCTTGACGACGCAGGCCGAAAGAACATTGACGAGGCCGAGCTGCCCGAAAGGCGAGAGGAACATCTGCCGATGGTCGCGATCGTCGGCAGGCCGAACGTGGGCAAATCGACGCTGTTCAATCGGCTGGCCGAGGCTCCCCGGGCGCTCGTCCACGAGAAGCCCGGGATGACGCGCGACCGCCGAATCGAGCGACTCGAATGGGGCGGCGTTGCGTTCTTGTGCGTCGATACCGGCGGCTTTGACGTCGGCCTGGATGATCCTCTGAAGATCGATGTGGCCGGGCAGGCCCGGCTGGCGATGGGCGAGGCGGACGTCATCATCATGCTGACAGCCGTCGGCGAGGATCTGCATCCCGCCGAAGAAGACATGGTCAAGATTCTTCGCCGCGCCGCCAAGCCCGTCGTGGTCGCCGTCAATAAGTGCGACAACCGCAACCTCGATCACACCTCCTCGGATTTCTTTCGATACGGCTTCGATCGGGTTTTTCCGATCAGCGCTCTGCATGGCCGCGGCGTCGCTGATATGCTCGATGTCGTCAAAGAGTTTGTTCGCGAAACGGTCGAGCCGGCCCGGCCCTTCATCAGCGGAGGCATCCGGGTCGCTGTGGTCGGGCGGCAGAACGTCGGCAAATCGACCCTGATCAATCAGCTCCTCGGCGAGGACCGCATGATCGCGAGCGACCTGCCCGGGACGACCCGCGATGCGATCGACGCGCAGATCGTCTCTCCGGACGGGACCGCGTTTACGCTCGTTGATACGGCCGGTATCCGCCGCCGAGGCAAGGTCGAGCGCGGTGTGGAAAAAATCAGCGTTCTATCGTCGATGATCGCACTGCGGCGCGCCGACGTCGGGGTGGTCGTGGTCGATGGTTCCGAGGGCCTGACCGCGCAGGATGCACACATCGCCAGCTACTGCGTCGATGAGGGCTGCGCGTGCGTTCTGGCCGTCAATAAGTGGGACCTGGTCGAGAAGGATCACCGCACCGCAGACCTGTTCACCAAGACGCTCGAACGCGAGTGGCCTTTCCTGCGTTACGCGACGGTCGTGTATATTTCGGCTAAAACCGGCCAGCGCGCCTCACGCGTTTTGGATGCCGCGCGCCTGGCATACGCGAACGCAGGGCGGCGCATCCCGACGCCCGAGCTGAACGACCGCCTCGCAGCGTGGATGAGACGCAAGGCGCCACCGTCGAAGAAAGGCCGCCAAGCCAAGCTTAAATACATGACGCAGGTGGGCATTCACCCGCCAACGTTCGTCCTCTCGGTCAACGATCGCAAGCTCTTCCACTTCTCGTATGAGCGCTACCTGATCAATCGCATCCGCGATGAATATGATTTCGAATCCACGCCGATCCGGCTTGTCTTGCGGGGGCGGCCTCAGCGCAATCGCACATGAGTGAAGCTCGGAGAACCCCTTTAGAATCAGCCTTCCAAGACTTTAGTATTTCAATCGTAATCTCTTTCCCCTAGACTGTGCCCCATGAGCAACGAATCGTTTTCCACCATCCCGGAAGCCATCGAGGCCATTCGTCGCGGCGATCCTGTCATCATGGTCGATGACGAAAACCGCGAGAACGAAGGCGATTTCGTCTTCGCGGCCGAGCACATCACCGCAGACAAGGTCAACTTTCTGGCCCGGCATGCTCGTGGACTAATATGCGTTCCGGCGCCCGAGAGCCGGATGGACGAACTGGGACTGGACGCGATGGTCCCGCCGGCCGAAAACAATTCGCTCCATAGCACGGCCTTCCGGGTTTCGGTCGATGCGCGGTCCAACGCGACGACCGGCATCTCATCGGCCGATCGATACGAGGCCATCCGGCTTTTCACCGATCCCCAGGCCAAGCCTTCGGACCTGGTTCGCCCAGGTCATATCTTCCCGATTGCGGCGCGTTCGGGCGGCGTGCTTGTCCGCGCGGGCCATACCGAAGGCAGCGTCGACCTGGCCCGCCTCGCCGGGCTCCAGCCCGTCGCAGTGATCTGTGAAATTTTGAAAGAAGACGGCTCGATGGCTCGTCTCCCCGACCTGCGCGAGATCGCACTCGAATTCGATTGCCCTCTGGTGACTATCAAGGACCTGATCGCCTTTCGAATGGAGACCGAGCGGCTCGTGAGCAAAGTCGTTTCGGTCAATGTTCCCAATCCCTTTGGCGATTGGGAGCTGACGATGTATGACGACACGGTCAATGGCGAGACTCACCTGGCGATGGTGCTCGGCGAGGTCGACCCCGGTCCCACGCTCGTTCGCGTCCACTCGCAGTGCTTCACGGGCGATACGCTGCTCAGCCAGCGTTGCGATTGTGGGAGCCAACTCCACTCCGCGATGGCGCAAATTTCCGTCGCCGGCTCCGGAGTCATCGTTTACATGCACCAGGAAGGCCGCGGCATCGGTCTCCGCAATAAGCTTCTGGCATACAAGCTTCAGGAAGAGGGCAAGGATACGGTCGAGGCGAACGAGGCGCTGGGGTTCAAAGCCGACTTGCGCGAATATGGCATCGGCGCGCAGATCCTCGCCGATCTGGGTTTGAAGCAGCTTCGGATCATGACGAACAATCCGCGCAAGATTGTCGGCATCCAATCCTTCGGGCTCGAAGTCGTGGAGAAGGTTCCAATCCAGGTCGGCCTGCATAAACACAATGCGGCGTACCTGGTCGCGAAGGCAAATAAACTTGGCCACGATCTGGACGATGATATTATCGAGAAGGCTCTGGCGATGCAGGCCGAGAAGAACACGGCGCGCGAGCAGGGCGCCAAGGGCGATCGGGCCGAGGGCGGTGGCGGAGCGCGGATCATGGCAATCCACGAAGGCAAAGCCGAAAGTATTCCCGAATGAAAAGAGAATGAGATGGCCAATATGATCGAGGGAAACCTCAAGGCCGACAAACTGCGATTCGCGATTGTCGTCAGCCGCTTCAACAGCTTCATTACCGAAAAGCTATGCGAGGGCGCTGTCGATTGCCTCGTGCGTCACGGCGCGAGCGATTCGGCGATCACAATTGTTCGTGTTCCCGGGGCTTTCGAGATTCCCGCCATTGCCGCGCGCCTTGCGGGCAGCCGCAAGTTCGACGCTGTCATCTGCCTGGGATGCGTGATCCGGGGCGGAACGGACCACTATCAATTCGTCGCGGGCGAGACGAGCAAGGGCGTCGCCCAGGTCGCGAACGAGGCGCCGGTGCCGGTCGCGTTCGGAGTCTTGACCGTGGATTCGATCGAGCAGGCCATCGAGCGCGCGGGAACAAAAATGGGCAACAAGGGCGCGGACGCCGCGATCTCCGCGATCGAGATGGTCAACCTCGGCCGTGCGCTTGACAAGGCGTTGCGCGCAAAGAAGTAGCCCCGATTTTTCCAGGAAACATCAATCATGCCCGCCAATGACGACCTCCGGCGTGCGGCGCGTGCCGGCAGGCGTGCGATTCGCCGTGGCCTTGCGCCGGGTATGGCCGGCTGGGTTGATCGTTTTGCGTCTGCGCAAGATCGCCCCGATTTTGTCTGGGCGCTGGCGGGAACATTAGCGGCCTCGGCGCTCGCGCTCGAAGAGGCGTTTTCGCATTCAGGGGTTGAGGTTCAGGCGATCGTCTGGCGGCTCCATGAATTGCTCGGCAGCGGGCGCGCACGGGCTGCGCAGACGTGGAACTCCGGGCCGCCTGGTTCGCGCGGCGCGGACCCCTTCGAAGATTTCGCGCCATGGATCGAATCGCAGGTCGGCCGTCCGAGCGACGCCGCGAGCGACCCGAATGCATTCCAGGCTCTCGTCACACGATGGATTGATGTCGCCAACGAGCGCTTGACGCTCCGGCGGTATCATCGCCCCGATTTGCGCCGCCGTCACGCGGCCGTTCTGATCGCCGCGCCGATCGACTCGATTCTCGCCCTTGATGAATCGACGGGAGACGCGCGAGAAGAAATGACGCAAGCCGAGTCAAACGCCCCGCGCGAGGGGATTGTTTCCTTTGCCGAAGCGCTGCTCGCGGTATGGGATTTGACTGAAGCCGAGCGGCTTGCTCCCATCGGCGTGAATCGCTTGGCGCCAGCCGAAGCGGCGGGCTTCGGCGGGTTCTACGCGATGGCCGAAGAAATGGAGGCTCTTGATGCAGGTGAGATTGAGCGTCGCGCGGGTGAGTTCGCCGCTTCGATTGAGGCGTTCTCCGCAAGCGGGCTTCCGCGATCCTTGCATCCCCACGCCGAGGCCGTGATCGCGGACATCAAATCCGAACTTGCGCGGCGCGCAGGCGAGGGGCATTGGAGCCGGGCGTTCGAGCCCAGGCCGCCCGAGATGCGCCACCGCGATCCCGGCCTTTGGGAGAAGATTAAGGAGAAACTATCTGGCTCATGAGGCCCGGAGCCGAGGCACTTTTATTCCTCCGCCTACAGTCTTCGCCAGCCGCCTTCGCCGGGCCGGAACAGGCGGTCGGACTCGGCGGGGCCCCATTCGCCGGCGGCGTAGTTCGGCAACTCGGGCGGCGGCAGGGCCGCCCAGCCCTCGTGAATCGAGGTAATAAATTCCCATGCCGCGTCGACCTCATCGGCTCGAGTGAAGAGCGTGGAATCGCCGATAATCGCGTCGAGCAGAAGTCGCTCGTATGCCTCGGGACTCGGCATGCCGAAGCTCGATCCATACCGGAAATCCATCTTCACCATTTGCAGATCCATCTCCATGCCGGGCGCCTTGGCGTCGAACGTCAGCGAGATTCCCTCGTCGGGCTGAAGCCTGAGCACGAGGAGGTTGGGCTGCGCCCACTCACCCTGACCGGTCGAGCCGGGGTTGGTCGCCTGTGTGTCGCGCTCGGGGCCGCGGAAGAGACCGATCGGCGGGAGGCGAAAGCGGATCGCGATCTCAGTCGCCCGCTTGGGGAGGCGCTTGCCCGTGCGCAGCATAAATGGCACACCGGCCCATCGCCAGTTCTCGATCTTGAGCCGCAGCGCAACGTATGTCTCCGTGATCGATTTCGGATCGACGCCATCTTCCTCTCGATATCCCGCGATCGAATTGCCCAACATCGAACCCGTGTCGTATTGCCCACGGACCGTCATCGCGGCGACTTCGCTCGGCGTCAGGGGCTTCAGAGTGCGCAGGACTTTGACCTTCTCGTTGCGAATCGCATTGGCTTCGAACCTTGAGGGAGGCTCCATCGCGACCAGGCACAGAAGCTGGAGGAGGTGGTTCTGCACCATGTCGCGCAACGCGCCGGCGCCGTCGTAGTAACCGGCGCGACCGCCTTCCATGCCGACGGTTTCGGCTGCGGTGATTTGAACCGAGGCGATGTGCTCGCGATTCCAGAGCGGCTCGAAAATCGTATTGGCGAAACGGAACGTCATCAAATTCTGGACGGTCTCTTTGCCGAGGTAATGATCGATGCGATAGGCCTGATCTTCGGCCAGGGTGGCCGCGACCGTTGCGTTGAGCTTGCGCGCCGAATCGAGATCGCGCCCGAAGGGTTTCTCGATGACGACCCGCTGCCAGCCTTGGCCGTTGCCGCCGGGCCACACCAGATGCGCAGCCTTGAGCTCTTCGAGGATCGCTCCGAATTGCGATGGCCGCGTCGCGAGGTAGAACAGCCGGTTTGGAGGGATGCCGAATTCGGATTCGATAGAGCCGATGCGGGTGCCAAGCGCGGGATAGGCGAACGTCTCGTCGAATGACATTCGGTGATAGAATATGCGGCGCGCGAAATTATCCCAGTCGTCCGGGGCGTCGGCCTTTTGCCCGCCCAGTTTGTCCTTTCGCGCCACAATGGCCTCGCGCAATTCTTCGCGGAAAACTGCATCCGTCTTTTTGCGTCGCGCGACGCCCAGCACCGAGAATCGCTGCGGAAGAAACCCCTCGCAGTAGAGCTTGTAGAGCGCCGGGATGAGCTTGCGCGAGGTCAGGTCGCCCGAAGCGCCAAAGATAATGACCGTGCAGGGCTCGGCCTTCCGTTCGGTTAGGAATCCTTCGGCAAGCGGGTTATTCATCTAAAGTTGATCCGTCGGGTGTCATTGGGCCTCTGCGTCTGACATCGGAATGCAAGCAGCTGCGAGGCGCGAGTTTCGATTCTGGGCACGCGCCGCGAAATTGCAAGGCCGGTTGTTGGCGATGCGTTCGAGGAGACAGACAATTTCATTCACGAATCTTGACGACGCTGAAGCCGAGGCCTGCGGCGGCTCGGCGGAGCGCCTCGTCGGATTCGCTTATCGTCAAGCGAGTCGCGTGGAATTCTCTTCTCTGAGGATACTCTCGACGCAATCGGTCGAATTTCGAGGCTCGTTCGCCGCGCGCGAGGTTCTCGATCTCGCGAAGCTTTGCGTCGTCGCGCGCGATTGGATAGGCCCCCTGGATTGCCCCCGCCAGCACAGACGCGCGATCGCAGGGTTTTGCATCGAGTCGAATCTCGACGGCGACAGGGGGCAAGACTTCGAACGCCGACCATGCCGGCTCCCGGCCGAGGAATCGCGCAAGAGCTTCGTGGATCAGTTGCGTCCCCCGCAGCTTGCCGTCGATCGAGTATCCCGCGATATGCGGCGTCGCGATCGTGGCCGCGCGCAGCGTATCGAGCGAGATCGAAGGCTCACCGATCCATGCATCGATGGCCGCGCCGGATAATTTACCTGCGGACAGCGCCCCGACCAGGGCGTCCTCATCAAGAACGCCGCCGCGAGCTGCGTTGATGACGACCGCGCGCGGATTCATCGAGGCGAGGAATTCGGAATCGATCAGTCCCTCGGTGCGGTCTGCTCCGCTCATCGTGAGCGGGACGTGAAGCGTCAGGTAATCGCATTCGCGAAGCTCGTCGAGCGCATTGAAGCGCGCGCTGCTGCCCGGTGCGCGCGCGAGCGGCGGATCACAGAGCAGCGGTTCCATTCCTAACGCACGGGCGATTCGCTCGACTCGCGAGCCGCAGTGGCCGACGCCGACAATGCCGATCGTCGAACCGCGCAGGGGGCGGCCGAGCCGAGAGCGGAATTCAATCAGCGCGGCGGCGACATACTGCGCGACCGATTCCGCGTTCGAACCGGCCGCCGAGGCGAACTCAATGCCGCGATCGAGCAGCCATTGCGTATCGACGTGATCGATTCCGGCCGTCGCGGTTCCTACGAAACGCACGGGACTCGCGCGAAGCAAATCGGCGCCGACCCGCGTGACCGAGCGGACGAGCAGGACGTCGGCATCTTCGACTGTTGAGGCCGTGATCTGCCTGCCGGGGCAGGAGTAGACCTCGCCGAATTCGCCGAAGGCCTCCGCGAGGTGCGGGATGTTCTCGTCAGCGACGATTTGAAGCATGGTGATGCTATCCGGATAAACGCGGGAATGGAGAGGTGGCCGGAGCGGCGGTCTGACCGATGACCTGAGCAGCGAGAGGTTCAGCGCATTTCAAATTGATTGATCCCTCGCGCATGCTGTGCCACCGTTCACGCTCTTTTGCACCCCACGGCATTGAATCGGCTGGAGCGGCGAGCGTCAATCACCAGATGGAACCCCACGAATACGACCGGATGTTCGAGCTTGAGGATACCCATTGGTGGTTTCAGAGCCGGCTGGGATTGCTGGAGCGAATCATGCGCCGTCACGCGCCTCGGCCCGCGGACCGCGAAGCGAGGATGCTCGACCTGGGTTGCGGCACGGGGATGTTCCTGGAGCGTGAGGGCCGCGGCCGCGAAGCTTACGGGCTGGATTTCTCTCGTCAGGCACTGGCCTTTACGCGTCGCCGGGGAGTCACGGGGCTCGTCTGCGCGAATTCGGAATCGCCTCCTTACGCCTCGAATACGTTCGATGTCGTCACGGCGTTCGACCTGATCGAGCACGTCGAGCACGACGATCGTCTCGTCGCCGGCGTGCATCGAATCCTGCGCCCCGGCGGTGTGTTCATTGCGACGGTCCCGGCGCACGAATTCCTCTGGAGTTCGCACGACGTCGCCCTGCATCACATGCGCCGGTATCGGCGTCGGCAGTTTGCCGCCCTTTATGATCCGAAGTTGTGGATCACGCGGCGTTCGACGTACAGCTTTGCGATGATCTTTCCCCCAGCGGCGGCGATAAGAGTCGCGCGCAGGCTCTTGCGATTGCATGGCGAAGCGACCGCCGATACGAACCTGACGCCGGCATGGCTGAATCGAATCCTGATCGCTGCACATGCGGTTGAATCCGCCTGGATCGAGCGGTTCGATTCCCCCATGGGTCTTTCGATCCTGTCTGTTTTGGAAAAGCGTTGAGCCCGACGCCGGTTTTACGCGTGCGGCGCGGTAGTCTTATACAGTTGCCTTGGCGGCTGCGGATTCCCCGATGATATCCGCGGCTGCGGCCTTGGGCACTTCGTGGTAATGAGAGAATTCCATGTGATACGTCGCGCGCCCCTGCGAGAGCGACCGCAGCGCCGTCGCATAACCGAACATCTCGGCGAGCGGGCACTGAGCGCGGATGATGTGAAACCCGTCTTTGGGGTCCATCTCCGCGATGCGTGCGCGGCGTGACTGGAGATTGCCGATCACTTCGCCGAGATAATCGTCCGGCGTGGTGACTTCGACCTTCATGATGGGTTCGAGCAGGGTCGGGGATGCCTTGCGCGCGCCTTCTTTGAAGCAGATGCTGCCGGCGATGTGGAATGCCATTTCGGATGAATCGACCGCGTGCGAAGACCCATCGAGCAGTTCGACTTTAACGTCGACCATCGGAAATCCCGCCAACACGCCGGTCGTCATGGCTTCGATGATGCCCTTTTCGACGGCCGGGATGTATTCGCGTGGGATGTTGCCGCCGACGACCGAATTGGCAAACTCGAATCCGCCGCCGGTCTCGTTCGGACCGATCGCCAGGATGACATGCGCATACTGGCCTTTGCCGCCCGTCTGCCGGACGTACTTCGTTTCGTTCTGGACGTCCTTGGCAAGCGTCTCGCGGTATGCAACCTGCGGACGACCGACGCTTGCCTCGACGGCGAACTCGCGCTTCATGCGATCGACCAGAATCTCCAGATGCAATTCGCCCATGCCGGAGATGATCGTCTGATTGGTTTCGGTATCCTGCCGGACCTTGAACGTCGGGTCTTCCTCGGTCAGGCGCTGGAGCGCGCTTGCGAGCTTCTCCTGATCCGCCTTGGTCTTGGGCTCGATCGCGACCGAGATCACCGGCTCTGGAGTGTTGAGCGCTTCGAGGATGATCGGCTTGTCGGCGTCGCACAGCGTGTCGCCTGTCGTCGTGTGTTTCAGGCCGATGACGGCTACGATATCACCGGCTCGCGCCTCTTCGATCTGCTCGCGATCGTTGGCGTGCATGAGGAGGAGCCGTCCGATTCGCTCGGTGCGGTCTTTGCTTGAATTGAATGCGTAAGAGCTGTTGCTCAGAATCCCCGAGTAAACCCTGATGTACGTCAGCTTGCCGACATGCGGATCGCTCATGATCTTGAAAGCCAGGGCGGAAAACGGTTCCCTGTCGCTCGCCGGACGTTCGTCCGCTTCTTCGGTCTCAGGATGCACGCCGGAGACCGGTTTGATATCCGCTGGCGAGGGGAGGTAGTGGACGACTCCATCGAGGAGGAGCTGCACGCCTTTGTTTTTGAAAGCGGAGCCGCACATGACTGGAGTGATGTGGGAGAGGACGGTCGCATTGCGGATATGCTTGCGCAGCTCAGCAACTGAGAACTCTTGCTCCTCAAGGTATCGCTCGGCAAATCCGTCGTCGTATTCGGCAAGGGATTCGAGCATCGTCTCATGCCACTTGTCGGCCTCGGCGCGCATCTCTTCGGGAATTTCCACGTCCGTGAACTCGCGGCCCATGTCCTTTTTTTCCGTGCCGAACATTCGCGCCTTCATCTCGACCAGGTCGATGATGCCGGTGAAATTCTCTTCGGCGCCGATCGGAATCTGGAGCGGGACGGGATGGCATTTGAGCCGATCTCTCATCATTTCCACGACCCGGAAAAAATTCGAGCCGATGCGGTCCATCTTGTTCACGAAAGCGATGCGCGGGACGCCATATTTTTCGGCCTGTCGCCAGACGGTTTCGCTCTGAGGCTCGACGCCGCCGACCGCACAGAACAGTGCGATGGCCCCATCTAGCACGCGAACCGAGCGCTCGACCTCGACCGTGAAATCAACGTGGCCCGGCGTATCGATGATATTGAGCGTGTTCTTGTTCCATTCACACTGAGTCGCGGCCGACGTGATCGTGATCCCGCGCTCGCGCTCCTGCGCCATCCAATCCATTTCGGCCGCGCCCTCATGCACTTCGCCCAGTTTATGGGTCTTGCCTGAGTAGAACAAAATACGCTCGGTCGTCGTCGTCTTGCCGGCGTCGATGTGCGCCATGATTCCGATGTTGCGGACTCTATCGAGAGGGGTCTTGCGGGCCATGAGTCGGGCTCTTCTCTGGAGAAAATTTTGCTTTGATCAGGTGTGAAAGTTATTACGGTCATCGCGCCCGAAAGACCGCGCGCGCCGGATGATACGTCATCCAAGGCCGCGCATCGAAGCGCGCTCGTGTTTGAAGGGGGTGGCTCAGATCCGCATGATCTTTACCAGCGATAGTGGGCGAAGGCTTTGTTCGCTTCGGCCATCCGGTGGGTGTCCTCGCGCTTCTTGATCGCGGAACCCGTTTTATTGTATGCGTCCAGAATTTCGTTCGCGAGGCGGGCGGACATTTTCTTCTCGCCGCGCTTGCTTGCTGCTTCGAGGAGCCAGCGGATGCCGAGCGCCTGGCGCCGGCTCGGGCGAACCTCGATAGGAATCTGGTAATTCGCGCCGCCGACCCGCCGCGAGCGAACCTCGACCATCGGCTTAATGTTCTCAAGCGCCGCGATAAACGCGTCGAGAGGCTTTACGCCGTCGAGCTTGGATTCGACCTGGTCCATCGCGGTGTAGAAAATATTTCGCGCGATGCTTTTCTTTCCGTCTCGCATCACACAGTTGATGAAGCGCTCTACCAGCAGGTTGTCGTACCGCAGATCGGGGCTGATATCGTGACGGTCGGTTTTACGGGTTTTTCGGCTCATTCGTCGTTCTCTTACCTATTCTCTTTGTTGTCGCCCGATCTTTCGGGCCAGCCCCGGGGGCTTCATTTTGGTCTGTCTAAGTCTCTATGTCTCCACTTATATTCTCGCACCGGCTGGCCGCGAAGCTTCGCTTCGCTGTCCCGTGGGATGCGTGATTATTTAGGCCGCTTCGTGCCGTACTTCGATCGGCTCTGCTTGCGGTTGCCGACGCCCTGCGTATCGAGCACGCCGCGAAGAACATGATACCGGATACCGGGCAGATCCTTGAT
>JAJFLK010000291.1 GCA_021772735.1 Candidatus Sumerlaeota bacterium
GCACGACGTAATCTCAATCCCGTTACCCGTCGCCTCAGATTCGGCCAAAGCGGCGGTCGAGCTGATCTTTGGACAGCAAAATCATGGTCGGTCGCCCATGCGGACAGCGCAGGGCGTCGGCGGTCTCCAGCACTTGCTCGACCAGACGTTGCATCTCGGGGATCGTCATCGAATCGCCCGCTTTGATCGCCGCGCGGCATGCGGCGCGCGCGCCGATCCGGTGGCGCAGGCCCGCGATCTCACGCCGCAGATCGCCGCCGCCCAGGTCGTCAAGTAGATCGCGTATGAACGCCGCGACGTCCAGGCCCTCAAACAGCGCCGGGAGGCTTGTGATCACGAACGTCCCGCCGCCAAACGGTTCGGTATCGAATCCCTCGCGGGACAGCTCGCCGCACAGCGATTCGAGCAGGGCCGCTTCGCTCGCGCTCGCCTCAAACATATACGGCACCATCAACGCCTGCACGTCGCGCGTCTTGGGCGCGCTCATAAATTCGCGATACATAATCTTCTCGTGCGCGGCGTGTTGATCGATAAGAAGCAGCCCAAGGCCTGGCGCTGCCGCAAGGATGTAAGTCAGCTCGATCTGCCCCAGAACTCGCGGCGCGGTCGGGCCCGTGTGAAGGCTCCGGATCAAACCGGCCTCTTCGCCTGCGGTCTGATCCGGGTAGACGCCGCCGGCGTCGCCATCGCTCCTGGCCGATTCCGGCGCGGGAACGCCACGCGATAGAGCATCGGACGCGCGACCGCCTTCATTCCGGCCGTCGGTTTCGGCCCATTGAATCTCGGATTGGACGGTCTCGATGCTCGCTTTACCTTCGGATCCCGATCCGGCGACAAAAAGGGAAGCCGGGCTCGATTGATCGGGATGGAAAAATCCCGGTGTCGCCCGCGGGCCGTCCGAGCCAGCCGCCAAGTCGGTCCCAGATTCGACTATCTGTCCGGTCTGCGTTCCGGCTGCGGGGCCACGGGGTGGATCGAACTGGCGAGGCCTGGCGCCAAACTTCGCGCCAGGCGTGCGGAAGGCGCCGGAAATATCAAGGGACGGGATCAGGTCGGCGCCGCGCAATGCTTCGAGCGCCGCACGATGAATCGCGCCGGCGATAAGCGATTCGTTGTGGAACCGAACTTCCTCTTTGGTCGGGTGAACATTGACGTCGATCTCGCCCCCGGCCAGCTCGATGAAAACAGCCGCCAGCGGGAACTGCTGCGTCATGACCAGGCCCTTATAGGCCTCCTGCAAGGCGAAGGTCAGCGGACGCGAGACGATCGGCCTGCCGTTGGCAAAGTAATACTGATGACGCCGATCGCGCCGCGTGCGCGTGGGGTGAGAGATGCAGCCGGTCACACGGACGCCATGCAGAGTCGTTTCGATGTCAATCAAATCACGGCCCTGATCGCGCGGTAGAAGAGCCGAGAGCCGTTCGCCCAGACTCTGGCCTGACGAAAGTGTCAGATACGGACGCCCTCGCCATCGAATTCTGAACCCGATGTCGGGGCGGGTCAGCGCCTGGCGCGTCAGCGCTTTCAAGATGTGCCCCCATTCGGAAACCGGCGTGCGCAGGAACTTCATCCGCGCCGGCGTGTTGAAGAACAGATCGCGCACCGTAACGGTCGTGCCCGGAGGCGCGCCGGCCGTTTGCACACGAATGTTCTGCCCGCCCTCGGTGCGCAGCCGAACACCGCCTTCGTCGTCGGCGCGCCGGGTCAGCAGATCGAAACGCGAGACCGAGGCGATCGCCGCCAGCGCCTCGCCGCGAAAGCCGCGCGTCACGAGGCTTTGCAGATCGTCGAACTCGCGAATCTTGCTCGTCGCGTATCGCTCGACCGAGAGCCGCGCATCCTCGGGGCTCATGCCCCGGCCGTCGTCGCGGACGCTGAACGAGCGCGTATCGGGTTCGATCGATACCTCAATATCGCTCGCGCCGGCGTCCAGGCTGTTCTCGACCAGCTCTTTGACGGCCGAAGACGGACGAACGATCACCTCGCCCGCGGCGATCTGGTTGATCAGCCCGGGGTCGAGCCGGTGAATCTCGCCGGAGGAAGTTGTCGCAATCGTCGGCATGTCATAAAATATCAGTTCAAGATCAAGAATGAAAGCCGTTGGCCGAGGATCGCCCAGTGGGCCGGGCCAGCCTCTCGGTTTGGCCCAGTGGCCTGGCTCTTGCAGAAGTGAGGGATGAATCGACGCACCAAAAAAAGGGCATCACGAGGCCGCAAGCAGAAAGGCCAAAGGGGCGATTTGAAATAGAAATTTATGCACATGATTTAAATTGCTTGGTTTAAGTGCATGTCGCGAGGCCAGAGGGCGGGGATGAGAGGAGAGGCAAAGCAAGGGCAGATCGGATAACAGGGAAGGTCAGAAGAGGGCGAAAAGTCGCAAATACTTTCACCTTCTCAGCGCACGGATGTGCATCGAGGGCAAGAAGCAGAAGTTTTACATAAACCAAACGAAGCCCCAAAACGGGGGCAAGGCAGGAAAAAGGAGAGGGAGCAGATGAAACCAATGAAACGATGGACGATGCTGGCACTTATCGCGGCGGTCGCCCCGGCGATCAC
>JAJFLK010000292.1 GCA_021772735.1 Candidatus Sumerlaeota bacterium
GCTGGCGATGCTTGCGCACGCGGCCCGGCTCTCGAATCTCCGGTTGCCCGGGCGTGCACCGGGAGAAGCCGGACGCCTGATCGCGTTCTCAACACCAAGCCCCGGGCCGCGCGATCTCGAACTGGGCCGCAGGGCGGTCAAGCTCGTCGGCGCCACCGAAGGCGAGGTATTGAACGACTTCGCGGTATTCTCGATTCTCGCCGGCAAGGACGTGCTCTATGAGCCGTTCATCATGAGCCGCCTGGCGACCGAAGGCGCGTGGGACGATCGCGGTCTTCGCGAGGATTTTGGCCGACGGCGATTTGCGATGATGGTGACGGACGAGGATCTTCGCACGGTCGATTCGGGCGGTGTGCTCTGGCGATACACTCCCGCCCAGGCGCGTGCCATCGTCGATAATTATCGTCTCGCGGCCCGCCTGGGACCGGGTGAATCCGGGCTGTCGTATTATTTTTGGATGCCGCGAGAAGAGAAGTCCGGTGCACCGTAAACAGACCGAAGGCGAGACGCCACCGCAGGCAAATCGGCAGAAAACGCGACGGCCATCAAAATTGAATGATAGATCCGAGAATCTCGAAGGCCGAAACTAATCGAGCCAGGCCGCTTTGGGTCTGTCGTCGTCGTCTTTCTCGTCGCCGGACCCGCCCCGAGCATCCTGGCGAAGCTGACTGGCCTTGAATGTGTCACGGGCCGTATGCTCCACGGGAGCCCGAGCGGCAGCCTTGACGACTTTCCACGAGTGGTAGCTTTCGCGCAACTCGATCATCCTCGCCAATTCTTCGACGCGATACTGCTTCGCGCCAGGCGCAATCCCGCTGTTTCCCATGAACATCTTCATGTTGCGAAGGAGCCGATCGGGCTCGAAGGGCTTGTGATAAAACATGCTCGCGCCCTTCTCGTAGGCTTTCTTTTGATCATCGACGCCCTTCTTGCAAGACAGAACGACGTAAGGAATTCGTTTGAAGACGCCGCCGAGTTCCTCCGCACGATCGAGCACATCGAACCCACTGATCCGAGGCATCATCAAATCAAGGACGACCAGGTCCGGCTCACCGACCTCGATCGCCGCGAACGTCTGATCCGGCTTGTCGATACCGAAGACCTCGAAATCGCTATCCAGTGCGGTCATTAATAGATCGACCGTATCGATGTTATCGTCGACAACCAGCATTCGATATCGCATTGAAGTTTTTGCGCTCATGACCCCGATGAACCCGCCCGCGAATCTCCGCCCCTGGCGTGAGTGGCACCGACTTGCCCGAGTCGAAAGCAGCTCGGGAACAAATTTTAGACACTCAATGGGAGCCGGTGCAACTGTCAATACGCCGAAAATCCGATCTCCTGCCCTTCTGCCCGCGTCTGGATCGCCTGGGGAAGACCCGACCCGCGCGGCGGCATCCTAAGAAAGGCCTCGCGCAGAGGAATTGGCCTTGGGTAAAGTTGTGAATCGGCATACATTGCCTTCATCGCGATTCGTTTAAGCGGGCCCTGCAATGGCGCTCGCGCGCACCGCAGGTTTATTTCGTCTGATCCAAATGCGCGTCCGGAATTTCCCCGACGCCGAGAGCGACTCATGCCCCCAGCAGCACGCATCACCGATCCTGTCGCGCATCCGCTCCCGGGCAAGCTTATGCCCGGGCCGGGGAGCCCGGATGTGCTGATCGGCTTTCTGCCCGCGTGGCGCGCCATGCCGGCGGCCGCCGTCTCCGGATTGCAGGCCGCCAAGGACGCGAGCGACGCGGCCATAGATGCCGCCGAGAAGGCCACACAGGCCGCGACAGGGACCCCCGGCTATGCGGCCGCAAAGGCCGCCGAAGAGACCACCAAGGCGACGGCCGCAACGACGATGGCCGGGACGATTTCCGCAGCGGCCGGAGGTGCGGACAAGCATGCGTGCATGACGCCGCTGCCTGTCCCTCCGCACGGGCCCGGGGTTGTGATTGACGGTAGCCCCACGGTCCTGATCAACAATCTTCCCGCATGCCGCCTGGGCGATAAAGTTCTCGAACCCGTCGGACCTCCTGACCCGATCGTGATGGGCGAATCCACGGTCCTGATCGGCGACTCCGGCTCCGGGGGCGGAGGCGGGGGTGGCGGTGGCGGCGGGGGTGGTGGTGGAGGCGGCGGCGGTGGCGGTGGAGGCGGCGGAATCTCGCCGGGCTCCTCAGCGACGACCAGTCAATCAACGGCATTGAGTCGCGCTCGCGGCGCGGGCATTCCGTTCTGCGAAATCTGTAACGAATAGCCTGGCGAATATAAAATCGACCGCGGCGAACCGGACGCTCCGGACCATACGAGGTGAACCGAATTGGCTCAGGATCTGGTCACAACTCGCGAGGAACTTGCCCCGGGTCGCCTCGGCGGCGGCGGGTTCTGGGTGATCCTTGACGCCACCGATATCCCGACGCTCCCGGATCGGATGGATGCGCCGGGGACCGAGGCGCGGTGCCTTTATGAGGGCGACCTGGTGACCCGATATCGCAACTGCGCTCCTTACCTCGCCCGCTTCGACGCCCCGCTCTATCAATGGCTCCTCAAATGGCTGGCCGATGATCCCTGGGGCATTGTCTTCACGAGCACAAAGGATATGGACGCGCTTGCCAAGCACTTCCGCAAATCCATAATCGTCCGCGATACTCGGGGCCGCCAGCTCCTGTTTCGGTTTTACGATCCGCGCGTGCTGCGCGCTTTCCTGCCGACGTGTAAGCCCAAGGAGCTGGTCGAATTCTACGGCCCGGTCGATGAATTCTGGACGCCGATCGGTGGCACCGAATTCGATGTCTTCACGCGCCAGGGCGAACCCACCGAAGCTCGCGGTTGATCCGAAGGGCAGGACGAATTACGAAGAGGCCGAACGCATGATTATCAGAAAGGGACAGATGGACAGCCTCGGCGCGCAGATGCGCAAGAGTTTCGAGGACCGCATGGTCAAGCACGTCCGGCGTTTCTATCCGGGCAAGGCCAAAGCCCTGGGCGAGGAAAAATTGCGCGTGACCATCCGCGAGGGCATGGCCAAGGCGGATCGATATCACGTCCTGCGTGAGCGCGATGTCGCTCGGTTTATCCAACTCAAGTACGCACTGGAACTCGAATACGACGAACAGCCCGAGATGGCCTGGTGCAAAGAGATCTTGAAGAACCACTCGCTCTCGGGCGAAGCAAAGATGACGCAGATCTACGACGAACTGCCCGACCGGCTGCGTGAGATCGAAGCCGAGGCAAAGGCGAGCAAGCGTTAGATTATGGGCCTGTGGGATTCCATCGTCGAAACGGTTTCCGATGTCGTTGAGACCGTCGTTGAAACGGTCCGCGAGGTCGTTGAGACGGTTGTTGACGGGATCATCGCTCTGGTAACTCTGGCCGCCCGGGCAATCGATGAAGTCTTCGGCACGAACCTCGTCGGCGATCCGGTCCAGGTCTGCCCGTATCCCGATGGCCCGCCGCAAATCTGCGATCTTATTGTCACGGTCAAAAGCAAGGCGACCGGCAGGCCGATCGAGGGAGCGAACGTGCGGATCGACGGCGAGCAGATGCTCGAAGCGGTCACGGACGCCGAGGGGCGCACGTTATTCGAGCAGATTCGCGCCGGCGATTATCAGATATCGGCCATCAAAGACGATTACACGCCCGAATATCAAAACAAGACTTGCGAGCCGGAAATGACCAACACGGCCGAGCTCGAGCTTGCCGGTTCCGGGTTCGGGCTGCTCAACATGGAGATGCCCGAATACCTCGCTCCTGGGCTGACCGAAGCCGAAGAGCCTTTCGCCATTGGATATACCGTCGAGGATCCGGGCGAGAACGCCTCGCGAATTGTGATGGAAGTCTTCAAAAACGGAGAAGAGACGACGCCTTCGTGGACGCACATGATCGAGGGCGACGATATCGACGAGGGCAGTCATCAGTTCAAGTGGGATGGGGCGATCGATGCGAACGCGGATTTCCCCGGCGCGTTCGTCACCATCGAGCACTCGCCGTACAAAGTTCGGATGACGCTGGAGGGTTCTGGCGAGGCCAATCCGGACAAGCAAGAGGGCGAGTTTAAGATCGAAGTTACGAAGATCGAGCTCAAGCTTGGCTCCAAGACCACACTCTCGCGCGCCAAAGATAAAAGCCTTTGCGATCGCATCGCGAGCGTGCCGGCCGTCGGAGCGACCAAGAAGGCGAACTTGACCAGTAATCTTTTCAAGACCAGTTCGGCCGAGATGAACAACAACACGGCCTACACGCAATACCAGAGCTCGTGGTCTGACGGCCCGAACATCCCTCTGCTGGCCAAGGTATTCGTCAAGGCTTCGACGGGCACGGACCAGGTCGCCAAAGGGGCTCTGGGCAAGACCAAGTTCCTCTGGGATTGGGATAGCGTGACCGAGGACACCTCAAGTCATCACGCGGCGGCCAAGACGTTCCTCGATCACGCGCTCAACTACAGCAAGGCCGCCACGACGCCCGATGGGGACAACTGCCACAAGGATCGCGGAGGCAAGCGCGGGCCGGGGGCCGTCGCGGTCTATCCGCCGCAGGCCGGGTACGCGCCAGCCGCAGCGCTGGCCGGGGGCTCGCATCCGTTCAAAGTCACTGCGGCTTCGACGCGCAGCTGGGCGGCTCTCTCCGAAGGCTGGACCGGCGGGCTGCTGGGCGGACACACCGGCGTGATCTTCCAGCCCTCACGCATGGCCGGAGATGGTTACGAGGTCTCGGTCCACTACGCCAAACCGGCCGCCGACGGCTCCAACACGCTCGATACTGCCGCTGCTATCCCCTCGAGTCACAAGGCGATCAGCGGCACATTCGAGATAGGACGCTCGGTCAGCCTGGCGCAATACAAGAAGAAGAACAACAACGTGACCGACTTCAATGTCGGCCAGTTCCAAGGCTATTACCGCAAGGCGAAGGTCAACGTCGCCGATAATTCGGGCGGCTCGACGACAATGCCCTCGGCGGATTACAACACTAAACTTTCAACGGCGGTCGCCGCCGAGGGATTCTTCGTCCAGGCGGCTGTGGATTCGGCCGTGGATCAGCATGCCGCCGGAGATTACGGCATTAAATTCCGGACCTTCGCGGCGTGGAAAACCCAGATGAAATCGGACCGGAGCTGGACGACGGCTCAACTGAACACGTGGCTGGCGTCTTCGAGCCTGACAACTTCAAGTCTGTATCACGCGAGGCTGAAAAGCTGGGCGAAGACCGTCGTCGCCAATGCCTGCGACGGATACATGAGCGCAAACGCGGGCATCAATATTTTCCACTTCATCGGCCTATACAACCGTGAGAACAGTCCCGGAGGGATATCTCTGAACGGATTCGCACCGTCTTTCCCCTCGGCATCGCGCTCCAAGTGTGGGTTCATCCAATGCGCAGGAGCGACGAACTACAGCGGCGGAACCTCAAACTCCGCCGAGCAGACGATCACACATGAGATTGGACATCATCTCTTCCTGCCACACGCGCCGAGCGCGCCGGGCAATCAGGCCAATCGGCACGACGAGGCCTGGAACAACTGCATCATGAGCTATCATTACGATCAGGAGCGAAAGTTTTGCGGCCTGTGCATCTTGCGCATGCGCGGCTGGGATGCGACGTCGTTGAGCAAGACGGGAGCGAACAACGCGAAAACATGAACCGTGCTTCCGCAGTTCGCATGCGCCTTGCCGCAGCCGCGCTCGTCATCGCGCTTTCGGCATGCCGCGCCGGCGAAACCGGCCAGTCCACCGAGGCGGAGAGCGCCGCCGCCGAGGCCGGCCCGCCCGGCCTCTCGCCCGCCCAAAGGAGTCCCGAATTGAAGATCGACGTGCAGCTTTCCAAGAACCTCTATGTCGTGGGAGAGGATATCTCGCTAGAAGTCCGCGTGACGAACGACGGAACGAACCCGGCCGAGATTCCCGATCCGTTCGATACTCGCAACTCGCAACCGGTTTATCACGTCAGCGGAACGCAGACGCGCGAGTTCAGCGGTTGGTCCGCAATGAAGAAAAGCCCGGACACGCCGCCGCCCGATGCGGGAGATATGATTAAGACGACGATCGGGCCCGGAGAAACGATCGAGGAGGACATTCCGTTCTCCGATTGGGCGCACCTGCGTGAGCCGGGAGAATATTCGATCCAGGTTGCGCTCGACGCGCCGGAAGCGTCGGTCCGCTCGGAGAAGGTGGATTTTCAATTGGAGCTATTAAACGCGGAGTTCGCGTCGCTTGGGGTCGATCACAAGATCGGCAAAGACGAGGTGAACGTCGAGCTGCTGCACACCGGTTCGGACGGCATGCGCGTCTATCGCACGCTCTTCATCGAGGATCGGCCCGACCTGGGCGAGGCTCGCCCGTTCGCGACTTCGCTCGTCTGCGAGGCGGGCTCCAGTGCGTTGCAGATTCTCGCGCCGTGGGCGAATTACGATCGCATGGAGGAGCTTCACTCTTGGCGGGCGTGGGTCGAAGACGACGCGATGGTCGCGCACAGCCCGATGGCCGACGCGCCGATTCGCCTCTCGCTCGGCGGGCCCGTGCTCTCCATCGTCCGCCCCGCATGGATGAGCCGAGATGGGCGGCTTGAAGTCGCTTCTGTCGTCGGCGAAACGCCCGAGCTCATGCTGACGCGGTTCACGGCGCCCTCGAGCGGTCAGGGGCCGGGCGAGGGTAGAGTCATTTGGCGTCACGCGCTTGACCGAGCTCCCGTCGGCTCCAAATGCGTCCTCTCTTCGGAGTCCGCCGGCGGCTCGCTCTATATCGCGTGGATCACACAGTCCGGCGAGGACGTCAAGATCCACATGATGTCCGACTCAAATGGCGACGCACCAGGGAAGGTTCGCGAGGCGACAATTCCAAAAGCTTACGCCGTCGAGTTCTCTTCGCCCGGCATCGCGGTCGATGATGACGGGACAGTCCGCGTCGGGGCGCTTCTTATGGGCGAAGGCACCGAGACAAACATCACGACCGAAGATGTCGAGGTAATTTATCTCTTGCTCGCCGAATGCATCTTCCCTCCCGGGGGAGCATCGGCCGGACAGGCGACCCGCACGCACGTGGCGACTCTGACCGACCCCCCGACGACGGCCACGGTCTCGTATTCCGCCGCACCGGGCGGCAGTGGGCAGTCCCCTTTTTGGATTGCCTGGAAAACGGGACGCGAGTTCGTCGCGGGACGAATCGGGGCCGATGCAGCGACGTTCGAGTTAGGAGGAGTGCCTTCGGTTCCGCTGGACCTGCTCGCGCTAAAGAGTTCGGTCTACCTGCTTATGCTCGATCCCGAACGCGGAGCGGAACTCGCAGCCGTGCCGGTCGCGACCGAATAATTGCACCAAGTCCGGAGCGACACGCGCTCGGGCCAAATCAAATTGCCATCCGGATCGTCATCTATATCGTCGAAAGGCTTCGGGCCTATTGAGCCTCTGCTTCGCGGGCGGCTTTTTCTTTCTCGAACCACTCGTGCTCGGGCCGCCCCAGAACAGCGTCGATCGCCTCGTTCACGGCCTGGCCCTCGGCCTCTTTGCCCTCTTCGATCGCATGCTCTGCAAGCTCGCGCGCCTGCGGGATCAGCTCCATATAAAACCGCTCAGCGACTTCATACATGCCATGCCAATGGGCGTAATCCGGAGCCATCATCGACGCGCCATGACGCGCCCGCCTGCCTTCGTGATGCCACAGATAGAACCACGTCCATTCGATCTCGTCGTCAAATTGCGTCTTCGTGATCAGGCCCTGCGCGCGCAACGCACCGACAATACCCTTGCCGGGCTTGGCGAACTTCTCATTAAACAGAACGACGAAGTCGTCATACTGGCTGTAAAACCCGTTCACATAATTCGTCGTATGGCAGTGCAGGCAGACCTGCTTCATTCGTTCGCGTTTGTTAACGGCCGTATCCGCAATGAGCGCGGCGCGTTCGGCCGGGTCGGTCTCTTTGATGACGTTGTGGTCCGCGTCGGTATCCATGACCAGACTGACCGGAGGCCGGTTCGTCCACGATATCCTTTCGCCCGGATCGTGCGTGATGCGCCCGCCATTACGCGTGTGGCCGGACATATGACACGTCGCGCACGTCGGCGCGGCCGAGTAATCCTCGCCCAGGATCCACGTCTTCGAATCCAAGTTCATGGAGTCTTTCAAGTCGCGGAAAGCCACTCCATGCTTGGACTCCTCATAGATTTCCTTCTGCGGATGATCCGGCCCGAGATGGCACTTGCCGCAGTTCTCAGGCTGACGCGCTCGACGCGGCGAGAAGTCATGGCGGCTGTGGCATGCCGAGCACGAGCCCGCCGATCCATCCAGGTTGAGCCTCCCGATACCGGTGTTGGGCCAGGTCGCGGTGGCGAGCATCGGCTTGCCGTCCTTATCGCGAGCGATCCGGGCGACGGCATCGGCGTTGGTCGGCTTGCCGTTCTCATCGGGTCGCAGATCGTCCACCGTGATCACGCCACCCTCGCTGCCGATCAGGCCGACCTTGGAGCCGTGGCACTGCATGCACCCGGTCGAAACGCTGGCCATGCCGTTGACGATATCGACCGACCGGCCCGGAGTCGGCGAATGGGGATTGAACGGCTCGCGTGAGCCCTCGACCGTCTCGGCAAGGAAGTTATCAAGCGAGGCCAGGATATTGCCCGCCTTGGAGTGATGGCTCACGGCAAACTCGTGAGCCTCGGTGACGTGGCATTGCGCGCAATCGCGCGGCGTAACGATCGTCGCGATGTTCTCACCGTAATGAGGAAACACATCGGC
>JAJFLK010000293.1 GCA_021772735.1 Candidatus Sumerlaeota bacterium
ATCTGGAGGATTGGCTGAGCCGTCATGTGCCCGAGAACGACCCGCACTTCACGCAAACCGCCGAAGGCCCGGACGATATGCCCTCGCACATCAAGGCCGCGCTCACCTCGACGACGCTCTCGATCCCGATTGCGGGCGGCCGCCTGGCGCTGGGAACCTGGCAGGGCATCTACCTCTGGGAACACCGCCGGCGCGGCTCGGCGCGCAACTGCGTTGTTCATGTCGGAGGGTGACGTCGACTCGGAAAACCGCTCAAGAAGAAATTCCTTTAATAGACAATCGTTCGAAGCGTCGGGATAATCCGCGCCACGATTTCAATCGTGCCAGATGGGGAACATAGGGAGATGGGAAGATGATCAGAAGTAGCTTCATTGTCGCCCGCGCGTTCGCGCTCGGGCTGTTCGTTTCGATTGCAGTCTGCGGCGGGGTGCGCGCCGCCGCCGCCGAAGATCACGAATCATGCTGGCCGCAGTGGCGCGGGCCGAACATGGACGGCACGGTCACGGATCAGGCGTGGCCCGATTCGCTCGGCGCGGATGTCTTGAAACTTCGCTGGCGCACGCCTCTCGGCCAGAGCTATTCCGGGCCCGTCATCGCCGGCGACCGCGTCTATGTGACCGAAGATATCGAGAACAAAGAAGAGGGCGCGCTCGCGCTGGACCGAGCCACCGGCGAGATCCTCTGGAGAGCTCACTGGCCCAAAACAATTGAAGTTGCGGCCATGGGGCGCAATCAAGGCACATGGATGAAGGCGACTCCGGCCTGGGATGACGGTCGTCTCTACGTCGCGGGGATGGCCGATACGCTCACCTGCCTCGATGCCAAGACGGGCGAGGAGATCTGGCGCGTCGACTTCGCCGAGCAATACGGAACAAAAATCCCGTCCTTCGGCGCCGTCACCTCTCCAATCGTCTTCGGCGATGGCGTCTTCGTGCAGGCCGCCCGCTCGTTCATCAAACTCGACAAGCTCACCGGCGAGACGGCCTGGCGCGTTCTCGAACAGGTCAAAGAGGATTCGCACGCGGCGTTTACCTCGCCCACGTTTCAGACGATCGCGGGCCGGGCGCAGTTCGTCGTTCATGGTCCCGAATTGATGGCCGGTATCGATCCGAATTCCGGAGATATTCTCTGGTCGTTCGAGATCGTCGCGGTAGTCGATTCAGGCATCGTCTCGCCGACGGTCTTCGGCAATAACATTCTATCGAGCACCGGCCATGAGCGCACTTTCGCGCTCAATATCTCGAACCCCGAAGGCGGATACCTCCCTACAAAACTGTGGAAAAACAAGTCGTTCGCATACATGTCCACGCCGGTCATCGTCGATGGTCACGCTTACATGCACATGCGTAACCAGCGGCCGACTTGCATCAATCTGGAGACCGGCGAGACGACCTGGACCGATCGCGATCGATACGGCCGATTCGCGTCGATGGTCACGAACGGCGAGAAGATTCTGATCCTGTCGGCCAAGGGCAAGCTCGGTCTGCTGCGTGCGAATCCGGAAAAATACGATAAGCTTTCCGGACGGCAGATCACCGAGGCCGACACCTGGGCGCAATTGGCCGTCTGCGATGGCGAGATGTTTATTCGGGAAGTCGATGCCATGACACTCTACGACTGGGGTGACTGAGTCACCGAGCCAACTAAGTTGGCTTCTAGATACAGAGGAGAGCGACCGAGTTTGCCGCCGGGAGTTTAATCAATTCCTATGTAACGGGCGATCTACCGTTCCCTGACGGCCATGTTTCCGGCCGTTTGCTTTGAACCAGGCAGGGCGGGCCCGGCAGATCGCCCATTTCTTCATCACGCCACCGCAAGCCTCGGCGTCGGGGTTGCCGCGCGGTCGCGTATAGTCTGATTTCGGTTCGCGTCCGTTCGTGCCGTGTCCTTTGAGAACGTCTTGATTGCGGCCAAAGCCTCCAGAGCGCTCTGGCGTGCGCCCGGCTCATCGCCAATGCGAATCGTCAACTCGAGCCGGACGGCCATTCGTGAAGTTTGAATTCCATTGCTCGCGGCGGCGGACGCCGTGCCGCGCGCTTTTGCGCTCAGAGCGCCCGGCGTGATCGCCGCGCGGACGACATCCATCCCGCGCGACCACAATTCGGTTCCGGCGCGTTCGAGCAAGTCGGCCAACTCGCCACCCGCGATCTCAATCTCGGCCGAGATCAGATCACCGCCCAGGACGCGCACGCTGTGCTCGAAATCGGCGCGAAGATCATCCAGGCCACCGGCGGGCGAGATCGTATCGCGGCCATAGAGCTCGCCATCGGTGGCGCGCAGATGACGGACGGTCGCCTGCCACGCCCGGCGCTTATCGGCGTGCCATAGGAAAAGCAGCGCCTCGACGTCGGCCTCGTCCGGCAGGGGCCGCTTCCAGCCGACCGGCCCGATGTCCTGGACGCTCTCGTGAGTGACCACCACGCCACGGCGCATGAAATCGCCGCAATCGTCATCGACGCAGAGCAGAAGCTCGGCGCTTGCGCTGCCATAGCCTGCGAGACGATCCATTACCCGGAGCGCCTCGGAGACTCCGGTCATGCCCACTCGGCGGCGCATCAGACCCCATCGTTCGAGCCTCAGGCGCACCGCGCAGATCGCGCCGTTATTTTCCTGCCCGCCGCTCCGGGGACTGCTCATCACCGCGTCGAATAGATCGGCTTCGAGCTCACGGCTGCACAAGACGGCCCGGCCGGATTCATCGACGACCGCCAGGCGCTCGACATGATCCCGGAGCGCGGCTGCATTCAGGGCGCGGCCCGAAACGCCGGTGGCGATCAGCTCGCCGGTGGTCCTCCGCCCGAAGGCGTCGAAGCCAAGCGGCAGAATCCACGGCCTCGGATCGCCTGCTTGAGCCTCGCGGAGCCATACGGCGAGATCGCGGAGCGTCATCCCGGCCTCGACCTCGACCGTTCCTGCCTCGATGTCCAAATGAAGCGGGCGATTGAGGCGGCCCAGATCGAGGATGACGGCACCGGAATTTCCGTGCTCGGCGCGCTCGGTCGCCCGGGCCTCGTCTGCGCTGACGATGATTACTTCTCGAGCCTCGATCCGGGCCCCGCGCACCGCCTCGGCCACTTCGTCGATCGATCCTGGCCGGACGATTCGGACGTCTCCGATGGGCCTTGCGTTTTGCGCCGCTCGCCAGACTCGGGCATCCGGCTGAGCATCGAAGCCGGCCCGGGGAAACTCAATTTCGATTTCGGTTTCATTGATAAGCATGATTTGTGTCCTTTTGCGGTCCAGGCCTTCGACGTGCCGATGCGCGCGCGGGCCTGATTTGGGTCTTGTTAGAGGAGCGATTCATCCGGGGGACTTGCCCTCGAACGCCTCACCCTTCGAATCCAGATAAGGCAGGGTCCGTGCCATCCGACGCACTTGCACCTAAGGCTTATTAAATCAATGTGTTATGGAATGAGAGAAAAACGAGAAGCCCGCGGGCATCTAAGCGCCCAAGACATCCAGCGTCTGCATGACGGCAGCTGATGTCAGGGCAAGCGGGATAGGGCCGCGTGGGGCTGGGGACACTGAAAAATCAGGAATGGGCGATCAGAACAGTCCGCCCTGAACAGAGTCGGATCCGGACGGGGCATCGGGAATAAGATCACTCGGGGAGTCATCAGCCGCAACAGGTTCCATGCATTCCGGCGTGTCGTTGGCCGGTTTGTTGACCAGCGTGGATACGGGGTGGTGCTCCATCTCGCTCTCGGGGAACGGCCGCAGGAGATTCTGAAGCGCCTCGGGGGCCAAAGCGTCGCCTTCGCTGTGCGTTCCGATTCCTAACCAGAGCTGGTGCGCGGCCTCAGGCAGGATCACCGGCATGCGATTGTGGATCTGCGCGAGCAGATCATTGGCATCGGTGGTGAGGATCGTGCAGGTGCGCAGGGGCTCGGCGCGCCCATCGCCCTGCCAGCTCTCCCAGAGCCCGGCCATGGCGAAAGGCCTTCGGCCTCGAAGGCGGATCAGGTGAGGCGTCTTGCCCCGGCCGGTGTCTTGCTTCTTCCATTCGTAGAAGCCATCGGCCAGCACGAGGCAGCGGCGCCGGGAGAATGCGCGCCGGAATGAGGGCTTCTCGGCGACGGTCTCGGCGCGCGCGTTGATCATCTTGTATCCGATCTTGGTGTCTTTGGCCCAAGAGGGAACGAGGCCCCACTGGAAATGCTCAAGATGCGCAAGGCCGGTGTTTGCGATATCGGCGGCGACGGCGACGTTCTGGCCGGGCGCGATGTTGTATCGCGCGGACATGGTTATGGCGCCGGCGATCGAGCCGGACAGCTCGGTGTCGCCGTCG
>JAJFLK010000294.1 GCA_021772735.1 Candidatus Sumerlaeota bacterium
ACGGTTACACCGGCGTCCGGGCTCTGGGCGAGCCGCCGATCATCGGCGTGCCTGCGGCAATCGGCAACGCGGTCGCCAATGCGCTCGGCGCGCGCGTCTTTTCCTTGCCGATCACTCCGGATAAGGTGCTGGCCGCATTGCGCGCCAAGGGAGGCACAGCATGAAGGCATTCGAATATGTCGACGTCAAAACACCGGAGAGCGCGGCTGCCGCGCTGCCCGCCGATGCCTCGATGAACGAGCCGCGACGCTCGGTTTACCTGAAAGCCGGCGGCATCGATCTGATCGATATGCTCAAAGAGCGCGATATCGAGCCCAATCGGCTGTTGAACTTGAAGGCCGGCGAGGCCGACTTGCGTTACATCCGGCTCGATGGCGATACGATTCGCATCGGACCGCTCGTCACGCTTCATCAACTCTCGGCCGATCCCATCGTCGTCGAGCACTTCCCCGGTCTGGCCCAGGCCGCGGGCGAGGCCGCGACGCCCCAGATTCGCAATGTGGCGACCGTGGGCGGGAATCTCTGCCAGCGTCCGCGTTGCTGGTATTTCCGCGCGGCCGAATTCAACTGCCTCAAAAAGGGCGGCGATATCTGCTTCGCCAAGGAAGGCGAGAATCAGTATCACGCCGTCTTCGGCGATGGGCCATCTTACATCGTGCATCCCTCGAACCTGGCTGTGCCGCTGACGGCCGTAGATGCAGAGATCGAAGTCCGCAACCCCGAGGGCACGCGCGTCATCCGGACCTCAGAATTTTTTGTCATGCCGGATGAGAATGTCATGGTCGAGAACGTTCTCGGCCCAACGGACGTCATCGCCGAGCTGCGCATCCCGACCGGTATCAAGCAATCGAGCTACTATGAGGTGCGCGAGAAGCAATCCTACGACTGGCCGCTGGTCGCCGCGACGGCCGCGTTGACGAGCGAGGGATGGCGTGTGGTCATGGGCGCGGTGGCGCCGGTGCCGTGGCGCGCCTCGGAGACTGAGGAGATTCTCGGCTCCAAACCCATGACCGCCGAACTGGCCGCCGAGGCTGCCGAGGCTGCCGTCGCGGGCGCGAAGCCGCTGCGATACAACCGATACAAACTCGACCTGATCAAGGTCGTTGTCCGGCGGGCTTTGACCCGCGCCGCCGGCCTGGAGGACTACGCATGAAGAACGAAGCGAACACCCCCGAGGTTCAAGTCGGCGGCGAGTATCACGACGGCCGGCGGCTGATCAAATGCTGCACGCACCTGCGCTGCAAATCGCTTTACTACAGCGGCATCGAGCGCCCGGGCCTTCTACACGAAAGCGACGCGATGACGTATTGGTGCAACGAGACGCAGGAATCGGTGGGCTGCGACGGCGGCGATACCGATCCGTTCGTCTGCCAGAGCGGCCGCGATTGCTGCGAGATGTGATGCGCATTATCCCTGCCGTCGTCGATTGTTTGCGGCCTATATGGAGGTAGAAGTAATGCCAAATGATGTGAATCTCGGGATCGACGCGGACGAGCGGCGTTTCCTTTCTAGATCTAGGCAGTCTGTTTCTCAGTTTCAGAGCAGGGGCACGAGGGCGGCGATGATTGGACTATTGTTGGCGATTGTCGCTAATTTAATCTGGTCCGCATCGGAGGCAAGGCTGTTGGATACCGTGACCTCTATGCTCCCTATCATCACCATCATCGCTTGGATATGGGACAAGGCCAGGGATGTTGGGAAATTGATTCGGATTATTGATCGGCAGACTGCTGAGAATACCAACCTTTAACGATGGCTGGCAGTCAGCTTGAACGTGCTCCTCGGAATTAACCGGGCGACATGGAATTGGAGTTCCCGAAACCGCCGTCCGATATGAGTATGACCCGCCTCCCTTCAACCATCACATTAAGCGCTTTTGTCCTCTCCGCATTGGCCTTCCTTTTTGCGCCGATGCACATCGCAGCCCAGCCGTTCATGCGCGGCGATGGCTTCACCTCGGAATACACCAAGCTCTGGAAGCGCGGCGATTATCACGAAGCGCTCGATGCGTTGGGCAAGAAGCTGGCCGGGTATGGCAACGGCGGGCGTCCGGTGATCCTGCTCAACGATCAGGTGGACTTGCTTTTCGAAGTCGGCCGCGTCGATGAGGCGATCGGGCTTCTCGAACTGATCGAGAATTATTACCCCGAACCCTCGAACACGCTTCGTCTTGCGCTGCTTTACAAGTATCGCGGGCGGCACAATTCGAGCCGGGCCGCCGTCGAGCGCGGTATCCGCGAATACGAATTCGCCCGCCGCTTCGGCGCTCTGAACGAGAACACGGTGGCGATCGCCCGTCTCAAAGAGCTCCAGGGCAAAGAGAACCCGAAGGTCATCTTGAGCCAGGTGCTCGATCCATTGATCGAGGCCAAGCCCACGTTCGCCTCGGCATACCTGGCCGCCGGCGGATTGGCCCTGCGCAAGGCCGATTTCGCGGTGGCGGCGGATTACTTTGGCCGGGTGGTCGAATTCGAGCCCGAAAATACCGAAGCGCTGGCGGGGCTCGCCCAGTGTTACACGGAATCGAGCGACGCGCGTCTGGACGCAACGCTCGATAAATTATTTGAGGTCAATCCGCGCCATCCGGCAGGCCTGGCGATTCGCGTGACTGGCCTTTTGGACGGAGACAAGACGACCGAGGCGCTCCGACTGATCGAGGAGCGACTTGCAATCAATCCGGTCGATCTGCAATTTCGTTCGCTCAAGGCCGCCGCTCTCTACCTCGAAGATCGCCTCGAAGAGATGGGCGCGCTCCAGGCCGAGGTCATGCAGTTCAATCCCCGTTGCTCCGAGGTTTGCCGTACGCCCGGCGCTGTCGCCTCGCGCCAGTATCGTTTCAGCGACGCCGCGAAGTTTCAGAGAAAGGCCCTGGAGATCGATCCGCGCGATAACGAGGCGCGGGCGCTTTTGGGCTTCGATCTTCTGCGCCTCGGGCGCGATGAAGAGGGACTCGAACAGCTTGAGAAGGCATTTGACGTCGATCCGTTCAACGTCTCGGTTTACAACATGCTTCAGGTCATGGATTCGCTCGTCGATTACGCGTCGATCGAGCGAGGAGCCTTCCTGCTCCAGCTTCCGAGCGATGAAGTCCAGGTGCTGGCAGACGATGCACTCGATCTCTTGGAATCCGCGATAGAGCGCTACGAGGAGAAATACGATATCGAACTGGAGCGGCCCGTTCGCGTTCAGATCTTCGGCGATCACGATGACTTCATGGTTCGATCGATCGGCCTGCCGGGTAACACCGGATATATGGGTATTTGTTTCGGTCGGCTGGTGACGATGGATTCACCCTCAGCTCGGCCCAAGGGTCAGATGAATTGGAGGTCGGTTCTGTGGCACGAATTCCTCCACGTCATCACGCTGCAAAAGACGAGCAACCGGATGGCGCGCTGGTTATCGGAGGGAATATCGGTCTATGAGGAGACGCAGTTCTCGCCCGCCTGGGGCCAGCGTCTTGACTATCAATACAAGGGGATCATTGACGAAGAGGGCCCTCCGGCGGTCGGTGATCTTGAGACGATTTTCACCCAGCCCAAATCGCCGCTTCACCTGATGCTCGGCTACTTCGCGGCCGGGGAGTTTGTGGATTTCTACACCGGCATATACGAGTTCGGCGCGTTGCGCGAGGCGCTCGCGATGATCGGCGAAGGCCGCGATACGCTCGAAGCGCTGACAGAGGCCTCGGGCGATACCTTGGCGCAGATGGATGAGAAATACGCTCTGTTCATGCGCGAGCGTTATGCGCCTCTGGAGAACTTCCCGGTGTTTGGCCGCCGAGGTCTGGGCGATAAACTGGCCGAGGTCCTGAGCCCCCACCGAGGCGACGAGGACCGTGACGGCGGTGCCGAGGAGGATGCTGCCGAAGCGGCAGAGAGCGAAGGCTGGCAGATGTCCAACGCGTCGTTTCCTGCGGCAATGAAGAAGGCCGATGAGGCGATCGAGGACGAAGATTGGGAGACCGCCGAGGCGCAATTGAATAAGGCCTACGAGGCTTTTCCCGATTACCAGGGTCCCGGCGCGCCGCTCACGCGGCTGATTGAAGTTCACGAACAGACCGGCGCGCGAGACAAATTGCGCGAGACTTTGGAGCTCGAAATCGATCGCAACCCGGTCGCTTTCAGAGCTTGCGAGAGGCTCGTTGAGCTCCTGGGCGAGGATGAGGATTGGGCTGGAGTGACCCGCGTTTCGAGTTGGGCATTGGGGATCGATCCCTTCGACCTCGGGATGCATCGCGCCCTGTTCGAGAGTCGGCTCGAAGCGGGCGATCACGAGGGCGCCTTGACCGAACTGGGGCTTCTCCAGAATATGGACGCCTCGCGTTTGATCGACTATCGCCTGCGGCGGATCGAGATCCTAATGGCGCAGGAGGCCTGGGGTCCGGCCCGGCGAGAAACGGTTGCCTTGCTTGAGAAGACGCCGCATTTCTGGGAAGGACAAAGATTGTTGCTTGAAATATTGGGCAGTCAGGATCGAGCCGGCAATGACGTTCCCGCGCCGTTGCTGCGCGAAACAACCGACGGTCAGGATGGAGCCGGTAGTGACGTTCCCGTTCCTTAATCGCGACCGGAGAGGCGTCGGCCGATTCCGTTCGGCCTGGGTTCAGCCTTGCGCGTGCCTGTTTGCCGCGTGGATTGCTTCAATATCTGCCGCGGCGGGCGCGCAGTCCTCGGCCCGGGCGGCAACGCCGAGGCAGTCATTCGGGCCAGGAGTCTGGCCTCCTGAGGTTCCTGTGAGCAGCGATGCCGTTAAGGGCGAGGCCTTTACGTTTTGCCGCGTCCGGTACTTCAGCCAAAAGCGCGGCAATTGGGCGGTCGACTATCCGCAATCGGATCTGAATTTTTCCCAACGCCTCGCCGAACTGACGACCATTAAGGTCAACAACAATCCGGACGGCACGATCCGCCATGACGTTGTCAAATTGACCGACAAAGGTCTCGATGACTATCCGTATGTATATCTTGTCGAGCCCGGATACCTGACGCTGCTTGAGGGCGAGGCCGAGGCGCTGCGCGATTATCTGGAGCGCGGCGGATTCCTGCACGTGGATGACTTCTGGGGCGAACAGGAGTGGGAGAACTGGGTCTTCGAAGTGCGCAAGGTCTTCCCCGATGAGGAGGTCTACCCCATTGTCGATATTCCGCTTGAGCATCCGCTGTTCAACTGCGTCTTTCGGATCACCGAGGTCCCGCAGGTTCCGGCGCTGGGCATCTGGGCGCGGACGGGCGTAACCTACGAGCGCTACGACGCGCAAGAGGCGCACGTCCGGGGGATCTTTGACGCCGAGGGTCGGTTGATGGTTGTGATGACCCATAATACCGACCTGGGGGACGGCTGGGAGCGCGAGGGCGAGAATGCCGAGTATTTCCGTGAATTTTCCGCCAAGAAGGCCTATCCTATGGGGATCAATATAGTCGTCTATGCTATGACGCATTGACGAAGTTGTGCCCTGATCGCCCGGTATCGAATCAAATCACACCACTGCATGCCGTCAGACACCGCGTCGATTTCAAGCGACGCAGCCACGGCCCCCGGGTCACTCAATATTTCATCACCGTAACGAGGCCCGCCTTGCAAACCGAAGCTCCATCCTCAGTTCCATCCTCCGAGGCGCCGTTTGAACGCGAAGCGCTCGAAAAACTCCACGAAGGCCGCGAGCGACTCCTTGGCGAACTGCGCCGCGTCATTATTGGTCAGGATGAAGTCGTCGAGCAGTTGATCATCGTCATTTTTTCGGGCAGTCATGCGCTGATCACGGGCGCCCCCGGCCTGGCCAAGACTCTTCTGATCCGCTCGCTGGCCCGCCTGCTCGATCTGCGTTTCCGCCGAATTCAATTCACGCCGGACCTCATGCCGTCGGACATTACCGGCACCGAGATCATCGACGAGAATCGATCGACCGGCCATCGCGAGCTGCGCTTCATCGAGGGCCCGGTCTTCACGAACATCCTTCTCGCCGACGAGATCAACCGCACGCCGCCCAAGACCCAGGCCGCGCTGCTCGAAGCGATGGAGGAGAAGCAGGTCACGATCGCCGGTGAGATTCGGCCTCTGGCCCGTCCGTTTCACGTTCTGGCGACTCAGAACCCGATCGAACTCGAAGGCACGTATCCGCTGCCCGAGGCTCAGCTCGATCGATTCATGTTCAATATCCTGATCGATTACCTCTCCGAGGACGAGGAACTCGATGTCGCCACCCGCACCACCGCCGGCGACCTGCCCAAACTCGAGCCGGTTTTCACAGGCGAGGATCTGGAAAACTTCTCGCGCCTCATCCGTTGCGTGCCTCTCGCCGAACCCGTGGGCCGATACGCGGTGCAGCTGGTCCAGGCCAGCCGCCCCGATAACCCGGCCGCGCCGGAATTCATCCGCGATTGGACGAGCTGGGGCGCCGGCACCCGCGCTTCGCAGAACCTCATCCTCGCAGCCAAGGCCCGCGCGCTGCTCAGCGGGAGGTTCAACGTCTCTTTTGCCGATATCCGCGCCGTCGCGCCGCCGGTGCTGCGTCATCGCGTGTTGACCAACTTCCGTGCCGAGGCCGATCGCGTCTCCGTCGAAGATCTCATCGCGCGTCTGCTTGAAACCGTCCGCGAACCGCAGTCCGGTCTGTCGTAGGCGGGCCGGTTTCGCCTCGCGTCGTCCGCCATGCAACAAACGCTTCAATTCATCGACCCCACGCAGCTTGCCAGAATCAGCGACCTGCACCTGCTGGCCCGCACGGTTGTCGAGGGTTTTCTCTCCGGCATGCATCGCAGCCCGCACGCCGGCGCATCAATCGAGTTCGCCCAATATCGGCCCTATGCGCAGGGGGACGATCTTCGTTTTGTCGATTGGAAACTCTATGGCCGGACCGACCGGCTGCACGTCAAGCAATTCCAGGATGAGACGAATCTGCGCTGCACGCTGCTGCTCGATTGCAGCGCGTCGATGGATTACGGCTCGGGCGCTCTGACGAAATTCAAATACGCCCAGATGCTCGTGGCCGCCCTGGCAATGATTCTTCGCTCCCAACGCGATGCGGTCGGCCTGATCGCATATCACGAGAAGCGCGTCACGCACCTGCCGCCGCGCAGCGACGAGCTTCATCTGCGGCGTATCCTCTCTGAGGTCCAGCGCCTGGCGCCCGAGCGTGCGACGAACACCGAATCCACGCTGCAGTTTCTGGGCGACGTGCTGAAACCCCGGGGAATGGTCATCCTCGTCTCCGACCTTCTGCATCCGGCCGACGCCATGATCGATCAACTGCGCTCGCTGCGGGCGAGGCGCCATGACGTTATCGTGTTTCAGATAAGCGACCGGGCCGAACAGACGTTCCCGTTTGAGCGGTCGACGACTTTTATCGATGCCGAGAGCACGAGCGAACTTTTCGCCGTGCCCGATCTTGTGCGCGAGCAGTATCTGGAAAATCGCTCGAAGCACTTCGATGCGATTCGCCGCGAATGCCTGGCCGGCGAGATTGACTTGAAGGAATTTTCGACCGATGAGCCCCTGGATCGAGCCCTCACGTTTTACTTCCACCATCGCAGCCGCGCGCTGATGACCTCAAGCGCCAAGCGCGGCCGTGCGCGAGTCAGGAGCTGATCGTGCCGTTGGTGTTTCTCGCTCCACTTTTCGCGGCCGGTGCGACCCTCGTCGTTGTTCCCTGGCTGGTCCATCAGATCCGCCGGCCCGAGCGAGAGCCCATGCGTTTCAGCTCCGTAATGTTTATCCCCAAGAGCGATCAGCGAATTATCGAGCGGAGGCGTCTCCAGCATCTCCTTCTCATGGCGCTGCGCATGGCGACGTTTCTCATGCTCGCGTTCGCGTTCAGCCGCCCGTTTCTTGCGGGTCGGCTCGCCTCGGAGGAGAGCGGTTCAGCCGCGGACCACGTCATCATGCTTGATACGTCTTTCTCCATGGGGGCAGAGGGGCGCTTTGAAGCCGCCATCGAGCGCGCAACTGAAATCATCAACGGAATCAACGCACCGGGAGCCTCGGATGCCTCAGAGCGCGTTGCGTTGCTGACGTTTGCGTCCAGCCCACGCGTGCTTGCTGCCCTGGAGGCTGAGGACGACGTTCTTGCGGGATCATCCGAGGCAGCTCGCGCGGCACTCACCGGAGCAAGCCTGAGCGAAGAGTCCACCAATTACGCCTCGGCGATCGCCAGGGCGGGGGAGATTCTCGCCCGTAATGTGGATCGCGATTCGGACGAAGCGAAACCATCGGGTTCTCCCGATGCGGGTGATGACCGGCGTCGTATCATCCATGTAATTTCTGATTTTCAATCCGCGGGACTTTCGGCGGGTGAGATCCATCGCAAGTTGCCGCCGTTCATTGAGCTGCGACCTGTGGATGTGGGAGGCCATGCGAGCGACGAATCTGGCGGCAACCGTTCGGTCGTGGATATTGCGGTCAGGGAGATCGCGGGGGATAAACTTCGTATCCAGGCCAAGATCAAGAATTGGTCTGAAAGTGATTCGCACGATGGCCGCGTTCGATTGATCGTAGGGGAGAAGACCGTTGTCGAGAACGAGTTCGCGGTCGGCCCGCGCAATGCAACGCAGACCTCGTTTGAGGTCGAGATCCAGGGCCGTTCTCGCGTCGAAGGACGAGTTGAGATCGGCGCGGACGAACTCCCGATCGACGACCGAAGATGGTTCGCCTGGGGCGCTCCCCGGGCTCGAAGCGTTCTTCTCATCGCCGACCCGAAGCCCGAGGTCCGCTGGCCCGCCTCATGGTTTCTGACCCACGCGATCAACCCCGGCGCCGATCTGCCGTGGGAGACCGCGACCGTTGGACAGAAGGATTTCGCGGCCCGGCTGCTCAACGACCCCGTCCGGCCCGATGTCGTCATGGCGTGCGATTTGAAGGGCATGAGCGAGGGCGCTGCGACATCATTGCTCGATTACGCGGCGGGCGGTGGCTCGGTCTTGCTGGCGTTGAATTCGAGCTTTGAGGCCGACGCCCTGAACGAGAGACTCCTCGATGATTTGAGTCTTCGGTCAGAGGGTCTGCTCCGGGCCGGGGCCTCCCCGCGCCGGTTCAGCCTGCTTTCCTGGCTCGATCTCGATCATCAAATTTTCGCCCCGTTTCGCGGTGCACAGTACAACGATTTCTCGCAGATCCGTTTTTATAATTATCATCGAATCGGGCCGACGGCGGGCATGGCCGAGGGAGAGGGATTTGCGGGAATGAACGTCCTTGCCCGCCTCGAAGGTCTGCAATCAGGCGAGAAATTCCCGGCGATCATCGAAGTGGCCCATGGCCAGGGCAATTTCATTATCTGGACCTTCGGCTTCGAGCTTGCGATGACGAACTTGCCGAAAGATGTTCGTTCGCTTCCGATTGTTCAACAGACGCTCCGCCATTTGACCGGCGCCGCCGATGAACGCCTGCATTGGGTCATCGGCGAGACCCTGCATGGAGCCGTCCGGCCATCACCAAGTGACGATCTCTGGCGCCTCGTCGAACCCGGCGAGGCGTCACGCGAGCTGACGGGCGCGGAGCTGGCGCGGTTTCTCGCCCTGCCGATGCGAAGGTCCGGCATCGAAAGCTGGAGCGCCGCGGGCGATGGCGTGGCGAGTTCGGTGGCTATTAATCTCGATTCGCGCGAATCTGATCCGCAACGAGTTGCACCAGAAGAATTCGTGCATCGATTCATGTCCGTCCGGCCTGATGAGACCTCCAGTTTAGTCGCTGGGGATCACTCACAGGAAGCAGACGCCGAGGGACTCGCCGAGGGACTCGCCGGGGGACGCGAGTTGGGGCGTTGGTTCATCGGCGCGATGTTTGCCCTGCTTCTTGTCGAATGCTGGTATGCCCCGAGGCTCGTGCGCTAGAATCGTCAAAGGAGGCATCGCCTCCCCATCTGGAGACCTTTCGTTTTGGCTTCACCCCTCCATCGTCTTCCTCCCGAGCTGGATGCTCAAATCAGTCAGGTGGAAATGCAGTGCCGTCAGCAGCGCTGGTTGCGCTGCCTCACGCGGTTCGCCCTCACCTCACTTGCGCTCGTCATCGCTTTCACGGGCGTGCTCGCCCTTGGCGAGAGGTTCGGCGTGTCCTATGGCCTGATTCTGACATCGTTCGGGACGGTCGAGCTGGCGGCCATATGGTTCGCGCTTTGGCGTCCAATGCGCCGCCCGATCAGCCGTGCACAGATCGCGCTGTTTATCGAAGAGCATCATCCGGAGTTGGAAAGCAGGCTCGTCACGGCGGTGGAGTTTGGAGAGGGAAGCGCCCCCGCGACTTCGGATTGGCTTGTCGATCGGATGTTGGAGGATTCGCGTGATTTCACTCATTCCCATGGTTTTTCGGATCTTGTCGAACCCGAATCCGTTATCCGCTTGTTCCTCACGGCTTCGCTTTTCCTTGCCGTTTGTCTTGGCATCGTTCTCGTCTCGCATCGCTTGTGGATACCGTTCGGATTCGGCGCCGGCGGGGCTCCATCAAATGTCGTGAACTCGCCGGAATTTGTCGTAGAGCCTGGCAATACGCGAATCCGGGTCGGAGATAGCGTCGTCATTTCGGTCAAGTCCTCGATCGTTGGCCGGGCGGCGCGGCTGCGATGGCGGGCGGCAGGCGGCGAGTGGCAAACGGCTGAGATGAATCAGGGGGCCTCGGAAGAAATCCATTATTTCCAGTTCGACGACCTCAAGGTGAATACCTCGTATCAGGTCCGCCTGGGCCGCCGCAAATCCGATGAGTTCGTCATCGAAACGTGGATTCCGCCCGAAGTCGCTTCGGTCGGTCTGACATACCACTATCCGGAATATCTCGGTCTTCCCGATCGCGAGATTCCCAATTCCGGCGACATCACAGCCGTCGAAGGATCGAGCGTCGAGCTCTCGGTCCAGACCAATAAGCCAGTCAGCTCTGTGTCGATGGCGCTCGGCGAGGGAGGATCCATCCCCCTGATCCGTGCGGGTGATCTGCACTGGACCTCAAGTTATCGGATCCATAAGAAGGACAGCTACGCGCTGGAGCTTGTTGACCTCGAAGGCAACGCGAGCGAGTTTAACCCCGAATACGAAATAACCCCGCAGCTTGACCACCCGCCCGATGTCAAAATCCAATTTCCCAGAGGTGATAACGAAGTCAACGCGCTCGAAGAGTTCCCTTTCGAGTTCGAGCTGACTGATGATTTCGGCTTGGATGATTATGGCGTCCAATATGAAGTCGTCGGCAGGGGCGAGCCGCTTCGAGTATCGGTGAGCAGCGAGGGAGGCGATTTGACCGAAGCGGAGGGCCGATTCGAACTGCTCTTGGAGGAGCTTGAACTCGAGCCCGGCGACGTCATTACCTGGACGGTCTGGGCGCGTGACCGTAAGCCGGGACGCGAAGAATTCGAAGAGATTTCCGATCCGTTTTTCATCGAGATCCGTCCCTTCGAACGCCAATACGTCAAGGCGGTCTCGAACCAGGGTGGGATGGGCGGAGGCGGCGGCGGGGGAGACGAACCTGCAGTGGTCCAAAAAGAAATCCTAATCGCCACCTGGAACCTGCGGCGCAAATCAAAGGAACTGGAGCCCGATGAGTTCGAGAGCCGCAAAGCGACGATCATCGAATCGCAATCCGGGCTGATCGATCGTCTTGAGGAAATGCGCGCGATGGATCCTTCGCGCGGCGCCGAGATCGACGCGATCTCCACCGAAATGGTTCGGTCACTCGAAGAGCTTCGAGATGCCGACTTGCCGGCGCCCGGCGATGGGCTTGAGAAGGCGGCCTCGCGTCAGCAGCGCGCCTATCGACTGATCCTCAAGATGGCGCCGAACCAGACGGACGTTCAGCAATCGCGCGGCATGGGCGGCGGCGCGCGGCCGGACTTGAATGAGCTGGAGCTGGACCGCAACGAAAATTTTTACGAAGAAGAGAATCGCACGCGAGACGAGCAGGAAGCCGCCGCCGAGACGCTCGACAAGATCAAGGAACTCGCGCGGCGACAGGAGATGATCAACGACGAAATCGCGACGTTAATTTCTGAATTTCAGACCGCCACGGACGAGGCCGAGCGCGAGCGTCTGCGCCGCAGGCTTGAGCGCCTCAAGGAAGAGGAACAAAACCTGCTCGAAAATATCGACGACCTCGAACGCGAGCTGGACTCCAGCGAGATGGAAAGTGGGCGTGCGCGCGAAACGAAGCGAGCTCTGGAGGAGGTCCGCGAACAGATGAATCGCAGTCTGGAAAACCTGCGCGATGATAAACTCCAGGAAGCTCGCTCGGCAGGGGCTCCCGCTCTTTATTCGCTCGATGATATCGAGCAGATCCTCTACAATCTTTCGCGCTCAGCCGGGGCCGAGCGGATGGAGGATCTTCAGGAGCGTTTCGAGAACATCGAGCGTATGCAGCGCGATGTCATCGAGGATGTGGTCGAGGCCAAGCAGGCCCAGGATGCTCCGGGCGCGAGCAGCAAGCGCGCCGAGGCCGAGCGCAAGCGTGAGATCGTGAAATCGAAGAAGTCCGTCGAAGAGGAATTCATTAAGGTCATCGAAGACGCGGCCAGCCTGGCCGATACCTCGGCCGAGACCCAGGAGCTGATGTCGCGCCGACTCGGCGATTGGCTGCGCGAGACAAGCCGCGAGGGCATCGTCGAAGACATCAAGACCGGCGAGCGCCTTGTCAACTACGGCATCTGGGATGCCGCGCTGGGCAATGAGGAAAGTATCGAGCGTAAGCTCAAGCTCGCGCGCGAGAGCCTCGACGAGGTTGCCCGCTCGATGATCTCCGATGATCTGGATGGCATGCAGAAAGCGCTCGCTGAATTAGAAAGTCTGCTGGGCCAGAGCGCTGCCGAGCGGGCTGCGCAAAGAGAAGGCGAGGAAACCGCGTCTGCGAGTTCCAGCGGCGAATCCGACAGCCGCGAAGGCAACCCCGGCGAAGGTCAACCCGGCGAAGGCGAACCAGGCGAGGGCGAAGTCCAGGCCGGCGAGGCTGGCGATGGCTCCGCACCGGGTGAATCCGAAACTGAAGGTGAGAACCCCGGGCAAGGCACGGGGTCCGAATCCGAAGAGCCCGGGCCGGGATCCCAAGGCGAGGGGCCCGAGGCGTTAATCCCAGGGCAGGGTCAAAATCGGGGCCAAGGCGAAAGTCATGGCCAAGGCGAAAGTCAGGGCCAAGGCGAAAGTCAGGGCCAAGGGCAAGGCGAAGCGGGCGGTCCCGGCACGCAAGAGAGCCCTTCCGGCGAACCGGGCGAGGCTTCAGGCCCGGGGCAGACAGCCGGTCAACCGGGTATGGAAGAGGGCGAGGGAAACCGCGACGGCGAGGGCGGGCAGCGACGCTCTGCCGACGTCACTGCGGGCGGCCCCGGGAGCGGCGGGCGCGGGCGGGCCGATCGGCGAAGCGGCGCAAACTTCCGTTCGCCCGGCGAGATGCGTCAGTTCGTCGAATCCGATTATCAGCAATGGCTTGAAAAGCTTCGCGATGCTGAGGCTTTGCTGCCCGAAGGCAGTCCATATCGCGAACAAATCGAAATGGTGCGCGAGGAAATCGAGATGATGAGGCGCGGTTTCCGGCGGCGCGGTCTTGAACCGCGTTTCGAGCTATTTCTAGCCGAGGTCATCAATCCGCTGAGCGAAGCTGCTGACCGGCTCGATCTGGAAATTCGCCGTCAGCTCGAAGAGAAGGAATTCGTCATCACCGATGAGGGCGCGATCCCCTCGAAGTACCGCAAACTCGTCGCCGAGTATTTTCGCGCGCTGGCTGAATCCGAGAGCGTTCAATAGCCATGCCGCAATCGCTTGAAACATTTTTCTTTGGCCCCGGGCAGGGAGAAATCACGGCCGTGCGCTTTGATTTTGGCGCGCCCCTGCCAGCCATTGCGGGCGTGATCCTCGTCATCGCGGTGGGTGCGTTGGCGGGTTATTACGCATGGCGGCGGCTCGGGGGCATGAATCGGGCGCCGCGAATCTCGGCCTCTGTGCTGCGCGCGGGCGCTCTGGCCCTGGTCGTTTTCCTCCTGCTCGATCCCATGCTGGTCGGTGATCGTCTTGCCGCTGGCCGCGATTACGTCGCGTTGCTGTTCGATGACTCGCGCAGCATGCAGATTGCCGAACAAGGTGGCCGGTCGCGCGGTGATGTGATGACGGGACGGCTTGAGGCCTCGGACCGTGGCTTTGAGCGCGCCTTGCGGCGCCGGTTCCAAGTCGCTTCGTATCGATTCGGCTCCGAGGCCGAGAGGATTAAGGGCCCCGACGAACTTCGGTTCAACCGGCCGCGCACGGATATTCCGGGGGCGATCCGGCAGACGGTTCAGGATCTGAGCGGAATCTCGATTGCCGCGGTTGTTCTTTTCTCCGACGGTATCCAGCAGTCGCCCGACCCGCCGGCCTCTCTGGATGACGTGATTTCTCTCGGCGTGCCGGTCTACAGCATTGGCGTCGGCGCGGGTTCAGCCTGGCGCGATCTTGAGCTTGGCGAACTCGCCGTTAGCCGCACGAAGTTCGATCGAAGCCCGCTCGTCGTCACGGCTCCGATCGCGGCGAGCGGCCTGGACGGACGCGAGGCTGTCGTAGATCTGCGTCGCGCCGGATCGACCCTGATGACCCGGCGTTTTGCGATCACGGGCGAATCGGAAGAACACGAGGTTCGTTTTGAACACGTTCCCGAGGAGAAGGGCTGGCTTGAATTCGAAGTCACCGCTCGTCTTGCCGGTTCAGGCGAACCCGAATCGCCCGCCGTCCCCCGGGCCGCGCTTTCCCCGACGGGCTCGGAGAAAGTGACGCATAACAACACGCGTCGTTTCATCATCGATAATCGCCAGCGCAAATATCGGGTTCTGTATTTTTGCGGCCGTCCGAACTGGGAAAATAAATTTGTTCGGCGGGCGCTGGCCGAGGATGAGGAAATCGAGCTGACGAGCCTGATTCGCATTTCCAAAGCGGAGCGCAAGTTCGTCTATCGCGGCAAACGCTCCAACATTGCCAATCCCCTGTTCGATGGCTTCAATCCGGACCGCGATCAACCGCGATACGACGAGGCCGTTTTCCTGCGCTTCGGGCCGCAAGGGGCCGATCTCGACGATGGGTATCCTCTTCGGGCCGAAGATCTTTTCGGTTTCGACCTCATTATATGGGGAGAGATCGAGCACGATTTTTTCTCCCAGCGGCACCTCGAGCTGACCCGGGACTTCGTCGCCCGCCGGGGCGGCGCATTCCTTCTGCTGGGCGGTCCGGATTCGTTCACCAAAGGCGGTTACGCCCGTTCCACGATCGAATCCATGATGCCGGTTCTGCTGATTCCTCCTTCCGAAGGCGCGGCTCCGGATTCGGAGGGGACTTATAATCTTGAATTCGCCGCCCGGCCCACGATCGATGGCGCCCTCTCCGGTGCGTGGACGCTCGATCGTGATCCCGATCGCGATCTCTCCTTGTGGGATGATCTTCCCGATCTGCTCGGCATCAATCGTCTACCTTATACGCGGGCCGGCGCGGCAGTTCTGGCGCGGGCCGATAGCCCCGAACTCGGCGCCGAGGGCGCTCCGCTGTTCGCCTGGCAGCGTTATGGCTCGGGCCGTTGCGCGGTGCTTGCGACCGGATCGACCTGGCGCTGGCAGATGAGCCTGCCCGGAGAAGACAACCGTCACGAGCGGCTGTGGCGTCAGATTGTTCGCAGCCTGGTCGTCGATGTTCCCGAGCCGATCACTGTGCGTGATATCGCCGACGTTTATACGACCGACGAGGAGATTGAGTTCGATCTCGCCGTTCGAGACGCTTTGTTTATCGATCGTGAAGGCCTTCAGACCGTCGTCGCCGCGCGCGCGCCTTCGGGGCTTGAACATGCCCTGCCTGTCGAGGAATCAATTCAGGAAGCCGGGATCTATGGCGTCCGGTATCGCCCTGATGAGCCCGGCGCGCATGTGTTGAGTATCTCCGCCAGCGATGCTTCGGGCGAGGCGATTGCCTCAGCCGAATCGGCCGTGCTGGTCGAGGACGACCGGCGTGAGTTCCGGCGGGCCCGTGCCGATATGGGATTCCTGCGCCAGATTGCCGAGGCGACCGGGGGCAAGCTAATCGCCCTGGACAAAATCAACGAAATTCCCGATCTCATCTCACGCGAGGATCACGTCTCGACCGAGCAGATTCGACGCCACCTGTGGAACCTGCCGATCTTCTTCATCGCTCTGGTTCTTATGCTTTCGGCCGAATGGTTCATCCGTCGCATGAAGGGGTTTGCATAAAATGCCTCGCTCGGTTCGCTCGAAACTTCCTCTTCTTTTGTCCGTCTTCGTGGCGCTGTTCACGCCGCACACCTCTGCGCGCGCCGAATCATACGACCTCATTATCTGCGGTAGCGGAGGCGATGATATTCACGCCGAGCGCTTCGCCGATTGGGGCGTTCGGCTGCGTTCGGTCCTGATCGAACAGATGGGCCATCCGATCGAGAACGTGACGCTCCTGAGCGAGCCGACGGGGGACGAGGGCGGGGTGGCTGCGCCGATTCCGACGGCGAGTCTGGAAAACATTCAATCGACTTTCACCGCTCTGGCCGAGCAGCTCACCGGCGATGACGATCTTTTCGTTTACCTCATGGGCCACGGGAGCTACCTGCGCAAGATTTCCAAGTTCCATATTGCGGGCCCCGATCTGACGGCCGATGCGCTGGACGGCATGATCGATCAGGTCGCCGCGCGCAGGGTCGTCGTCATCAACTCGTTCTCAAGCAGTGCCGGTTTTATCAACGCCCTCTCCGGCCGCTCGCGCGTGATCGCCACGGCAACAAAAAGCGCGGCCCAAAGCAATTCGTCTCACTTCATGGAATTTTTCATCCAGAGTCTGGTCGAAGGCAGCGCGGATCAGAACCGGGACGAACGGATTTCCGTTCTTGAGGTGTGCCTCCAGGCCTCGCTGCTCACCGAGTTCTGGTATGAAGGCGAGGGGCTCATCGCCACCGAGCATTCCTTGATCGACGATAACGGCGACAGTCTCGGCTCTCGGCTCGATAACCTCTTCGAAGCTCGCGAGATATACGAATCGTCCGAAGCCTCAGGACGTGGCACAGCCTCCGCTCTCGATGGCGCGATCTCGGATGTTTGTTTCCTGAAAGATTTCAGTTTTGCCGAGTGGGTTCCGCCGGGCCTGATCGCGCGATATTTGTTTACGCTCGAAGCCATCGAAGAATTGAAAGCGGAGAAATCCACCATCGACCCCGTGGCCTATTACGCAAGACTCGAAATCATGATCGTCCGCGCCGCTAGGTTGAATCACGCGATCCGCTTCCTGACCGAACGCCTCGAACGCGAGACTTGATCGCTCGGGCGTCGGGCTGGCCTGAGCCGCGTGAGTTGTACCGGTAATGCCTCGTCGCACCGAATCCGAACCGACTTGAGAGCCACTGATAATGTCTCCCGCCAAGATCACCATTCCATTTGCCAAGTGGTTCTCGAAATGGTCCAGGCGCGACTATATCCTGGCGAGTCTTCCCGCCCTGTTTATATTACCGCTTTTCGCGCTCTATATTCTGAAGAGCGTATATATCGAGCGCACGCTGCCCCTGCCTTTCATTGATATTGGACAGTGCCAGAACGCCACTCAGACCGACAGCAAGCTGTGGTCCGGCTCGCACATTCGAGACACTTATGTAAATACTTACAGCTTCCACTATTCGTCACTGCGCGTTTACAAGATTCGCGCGCGCAAGCCGCTGAGAGATCATCTTAAACAAAAGGCTGTGAACGAAGGTCGCCAGACCTGGCTCGAAAACCCCTCGGTCAATCGGCCTTGTGGGCATGTGGGGATATCGATGAGGCAGATCGGAGAGGTCTTTCAATTGGCTGACGTCCGGCCAGGCCACGAATCTCACAAGGTGTTCGTCGTATATCTCATAGATCAAGAAAAATCTGATACGCTGGACAGCGAATCAAAAAGGGACATTGTCTTGATTATGGCGTACTGAGGTTTTCCGACAGATGGAACGAAACGAGAAGAGCCAATTCGCAACGGCTGATTAAATGGACACCGCCCTCGTGCTCCTCCATCATGCCGGTCACTGAATCGCTCGGGAACTCATCCGCAAAAGGCCTGACCATGTATCGTGTTTCGAAAGCTCTGGATTTCTGTTACGGCCATCGGCTGCTCAATTACGATGGCAAGTGCAAGCACCTTCACGGCCATAACGGCCGGGTTGAGATCGAGCTCGAAGGCGAGACTCTCGACGATCGCGGAATGCTGACCGACTTCTCGGACATCAAGACTGTGATGAAAGCCTGGATCGACGAGAACCTGGATCATCGCATGATCCTGTGCCGCGATGACCCGGCGGTCCAATACCTGAAGGACTCGGGCGAGCCGTATTATTTAGTCGATGAAAATCCGACGGCGGAGAATTTGGCCCGGCTCATCTTCGAGGAAGCCAGACGCCAGAAATTCCCTGTCGTTCGCGTGGTTCTGTGGGAAACACCGGATTCGTTCGCCGTCTACGGCGATTGAGCCGGCCCGCCTGGCGTGACTGATGGCTCCGGTGAATCGGCGATGGACCCCGGGTCGCTCGGCGGCCCTGTGGGAAGACCGTCCGGAAGTCCGCCTGATGTTTCGTCAGATGCAGGCGGCAGATCTTTTTCGCTCAGCTCAGCAAGCATGTGATCCAGACTTTCGAGATGATGGTGCGCCGTCGTATCGACATGGAGCGGCGTGATGGAGACCTTGTTACTGAAAACGGCGTGATCGTCTAGATTATCGGCCTCGCCGGTGGAGCGCTCAAAACGCGCGCCGACATTGCGCAGCATCCATTCGTCGCTGTCTTGCCCGAGCTGAGCCTCCTCGATATCGCGAAGCCTTTTTAGATCGGCCATATCGTCTTCGCTCGCGTGAATGAACTTATCCATGAAGCCGCTCGTGCCCTGGCGCGTGATCGCGTATCCGCGGATATCGGCGAACGAACACGGCGGGACGTTGACGTTGAGGAACACGCCATCGGGCATGCCGTGTTCGACGGCGCGGGCCGTGATCTCGCGCGCGACAAGCGCCGACGTGGCGAAATCCACTTCATTGATATTCAGGAACGTCAGAGAAAAGGCTATCGAGGGAACGCCCATGAGCACGCCTTCTCGCGCCGCGCCGACGGTGCCCGAATAGAGAATATTCCGGCCGAGATTTTGCCCCCTGTTGATACCGGAAATGACGAGATCCACGGGCCGATCGCGAGCCAGCAGTTTGACTCCGACCTTGACGCAATCGGCGGGTTTGCCGCCGAACGCCCAGCCGAACGGTGATCCGTTACGTGAATATTTCTCCAGTTTCAGGGCGCGCAGGATA
>JAJFLK010000295.1 GCA_021772735.1 Candidatus Sumerlaeota bacterium
CCTTCAGAAACTCAAGCTCGATGAGCGCGCCGATGCAGAAAATCTTGCCGCCGAGCTTCTCGACCAACGCGCAGGTCGCGGCCATCGTTCCTCCGGTGGCCAGCAGGTCGTCGATCACCACAACATTCTCACCCGGCTTGATCGCGTCCTTGTGCATCTCAAGCGTATTCGTCCCGTACTCGAGCTCGTATTCCTCTTTGATCGAATCATGGGGAAGCTTGCCGGGCTTGCGCGCGAGAACGAGAGGCTTTCCGAGGGCATGGCTGAGCGTCGCCGCGAAAATAAATCCACGCGATTCGATCCCGACGATGCGATCGATCTTGTCGGCATCGTGACGATGCTGCTCGGCAAACAAGTCCGCGGCGGCTTTGAAGGCGTCCGCGTTGTTAAGGAGTGGCGTAATGTCCTTGAAGATGATCCCCGGTTTCGGGAAATCCGGGACGTCGCGAATGTATTTGTCCAAATCCATAATCGGAGGCCTTTTCGTGGTCCGGAATCGAATGGAAGATGCTGCACGTGAGGAGGGAGGAAGCGACCTAACTATCGCCACCCATCCCCCGAGGGCGCAGTACGATGAACCATGGTCGAGTCCGAATCAAGTGCTTTGAACTTTGGTCTTGTCAGGGGGCGAGTTATGCGATACAAGTTTAACGTTTATCGCTTGGTGAATGATGTCAAGTGGGCTGTTGCCCGCTTTTTTTGTTGATCCGGCGAGTGCGGGCTCAAGACCCGAGACGCGTATAAATCAAGTTTATTGAGGCGTCGAAGTAGCCATTACATGGATGGCTCCGTGACTGCCCGGAACCGGCAGGAGCGGATCGACGCCACCCATAGAGGAGGGACAAATATGGACCCCGCCACAATCAAAGCCTTTATGCGTCAGATCAGTAAGGAGAAGGATCTCGATCCCCTCCTGATCAAGCAGGCCATCGAACGCGCGATCCTGACGGCCTCGCGCAAGAACCTTTCCCAGTACCGCGATGCGGTTGCCAATCTGGACCTCGATTCCGGCGAGCTGACGGTGAGCGTCACCAAAACGATCGTCGACAACGAATCCGAAACGGATCGGGAATTCATCCGGGTCCGCGAGGCGCGCAAGGTTCTTAAGAATAAGAAACTCAAGCCCGGCGAAGAGGTTATCGTCCCGATCAGCCCTTCTGAGTTCGGCCGCATCGCCGCGCAATCGGCGCGGCAGATCGTCATGCAGCAGCTTCGTGACGCTGAGCGCACAAGAATCTATAACGAGTTCAAGGACAAAACGGGCCAGGTCGTCACGGGCATCGTGCAGCGCTTTGAGCATCGCGACGTGATCATGAACATCGGCAAGACCGAAGGCATCATGCCGCTCAACGAGCAGCCGCACGGGGCAAAGTATCACTTCAACGACCGGCTCAAGGTCATGATTACCCGCGTCGAGCTGACGCCTCGGGGGCCGCAGATTATTCTTTCGCGGCGCACGCCGAACCTCCTGGTCGAGCTCTTCAAGCAGGAAGTGCCCGAAATCGTGGATGGAACGGTGCAGATCGTGGGAATCGCCCGTGAGGCCGGAGTCCGAACGAAGCTTGCCGTCAAGTCGAACAACTCGGACGTCGATCCCGTCGGCGCGTGCGTCGGGATGAAAGGCTCGCGGGTCCAGATGGTCGTGCGCGAGCTTGAGAACGAAAAAATCGACATTGTTCCCTGGAGTCCCGATCCGAGAACGTTCGTCACTAATGCGCTGAACCCGGCCAAGATCGTCAGCATCGAGATGGATGATGTGCGTAAAGAGGCCAACGTCACCGTGGCCCAGGGCAATCTGGCAATCGCGATCGGTCGCAAGGGCCAGAATACGAAGCTCGCGGCGCGCCTGTCCGGCTACCGGCTCAATATCAAATCCGAGAACGAAGACGAACTGGCCTACGAGGAAATCCAACGCCGTTACCTGGAGGACTTCCTGGTCCAGATTCCGGAGATGACCGAAATCGGAACGCAAGGACTCCTGCGATCGAGCTACAACAGCGTTGAGAAAATCGCGAAGATTGATGCGGCACGCCTTCTGGCGTTCACCCAGGATGACGAAGCCCTGGCCGAACGCCTGATCGCCGGCGCGCGTGAATACCTCGAAGCCCTGCGCAAGATGGAAGACGACCGCCGCGACGCCCGCGAAGCCGAAAAGGCGGAGAAAGAAGCTGAGGCTGAGATGGCAAAAGCTGAGGCAGCAGAAGCCGAGGCTGCCGATGATGCCGCACAGGGCGATGAAACCGCAGCCAGCGAGACCGATGCAACTGCCGCGGACGATGATCCCGAGCCCGATGCTGGGGCTGAAACGGCGGAATCGGGCGAGGACGAACTGGTTCAGGCAGAGGCGGCAGCCGATGATGGTGGAGACAGCAAAGAGGGTTAGACTTTGAGCCGTGCGGCAGCAGTCCATCTGCCATGGAGCCGCATCGCATCGTTCAGAAGAAGGCGGATGGCTTGACTTGGCGACAAGTCTTGAGGTTCAATGACGATTGCTTTTCACCCTGAGGGGTGATGCGGCTGCATCCGAATGCGGCCGAAAACTGGAGAACACTTTACTCAATGCGGATTTACACACTGGCAAAAGAGCTAAGCGAACGCTTTTCCATCAAGGTGAAGAGTTCCGACCTCGCCACTGAAGTCCGTGACGCCCCGGAATTCAGCCATCTAAAGGACTCAATTAAGAGTCACGCTTCCTCTGTCGCCGACGACGTCGTCGCCCAGATCTACGCTTCATACGAGAAGCGCCACGGCCCTCCCGGGCCAAGCAAGGAAGACGTTGCCGAATCGCAGCGCAAGGCCGAGGAACAGAAGCGGCTTGAGACCGAACAGGCCAGCCAGGCCGAGCAGAAGCGACGTGACGAGATTAAGCTTCGCCGCCAGCAGCTTGAGCAGCAGCGTCAGGGCCAGGCCGAAATTAAGCGAGTCGAGCTTGAGCGCGCGCGTCAGCGCCGCGACGAAGAAGTCAGTCAACGGCGCGAAGCCCTCGGACGCAGCCCCGTTCCGCTGCCGGTGCCTCCGCCGAGGCCTGCACCGGCCGCCGGGGGCGTGCCCCTGCCCAAGCCGCGGGTCGCGCCACTGCCAAAATCTGCCCCTGGCGGTCCTGTGCCGCCCAAATCGAGTCCCGTAAGGGCAGCGCCTCCGGCCTCGAAGAAATCAGCGCCCGCTCCCCCTCCAAGCGCGACCGTAAGAGCCGTGAGCCCAGCGCCGAGCGCATCAACGGCTTCACCTGCGGCAGCCGCGCCCGGCGCGCGGGCAAAGTCCGCGCCCATGTCGCCTCCGGTCAAGCGCCCGGACGGCCAGCCGGCCCCACCGCCCCCGCCGAAATTGAGCGCCGAATCTCCTTTCCGCATGCGGCCTGCCGCTCCACCGCGCTCGCGAGCCCCTAAACCCGCAGATCGCGATCACAGAGGCGGCCCCCAGCGGCCCGGCTCCCGACCCGAGAAGCCGGGAGGCGAGAGCCGGCGCCCGGCGCGAGGTGGCAAACCGGGTGAACTGGTTCTGCCCAGCATCGAGGCCATGTCCCTGAAAACGCCGTCGCGGCGCGGACGCGGCGGCGCCCCCGCCCCGGGCGACAAGGGACGTCCCGCGACGCCCAAGCGCAAAGGCTTCAAGACGATCGATCGCTCAGAGATCGAGTTTAAACCATCGAAAGTCTATGGGCTTGCGGACGAATTCCGTCGGCCCATCGGCGCTCAAAAACGCCGACCCATGGGACCGGGACGCACCGGCGGTCGCGGGCGACGCGAAAAAAGCACCGCCCCGAAAGGGCCGGTCGTATTGCACGATATGATGAGCGTGGCGCAATTTGCCGAAAAGCTCGGCATCTCGGCGGCCGAGATCGTCAAGCGCGTCTTCATGATGGGCCAGCAGCTTACGATCAATCAATTGATCGAGCCCGACTTGGCTGAACTTATCGCGCAGGACTATGAAATCGAAATCGTTCGAGATGTGGAAGGCCAGGAGACCGAAATCGAAGCCTTGCGACCCGAAATCAGCGCAGCGAATCTGACGACCCGGCCTCCAGTGGTCACCATCATGGGGCACGTCGATCACGGCAAAACCACGCTGCTCGACGCCTATCGAGCCAGCCGCGTCGTCGAAGGCGAGGCTGGGGGAATCACGCAGCATATCGGCGCTTACCGAGTCGATACGCCCCGAGGTGAGATCGTTTTCCTCGATACGCCCGGCCATGCCGCCTTCACCTCGATGCGTGCTCGCGGCGCGAAAGTCACAGACATTGTGATCCTCGTCGTCAGTGCGGACGACGGCGTCATGCCGCAGACCATTGAGGCGATTAACCATGCCCGCGAGGCTAAGGTTCCGATGATCGTCGCGATCAACAAGATCGACCTGCCGGCGGCAAACCCCGAACGCGTTCGGACCGAGCTGCTCCAGCACAGCGTTCTGCCCGAGGAGCTTGGCGGCGATACGATCTTCGTCGAGATTTCCGCCAAGGAAGGCAAGAATCTGGATCAACTGCTCGAAATGATCCAACTGCAGGCCGAGGTTCTCGAGCTCACCGCCGACCCGGATTGCCGAGCGCAGGGCGCCATCATCGAAGCCCATCTCGACCGTCGCCGAGGCGCCGCCGCGACCGTGCTTATCCTTCAGGGCACTTTGCGGGCGGGCGATCCGTTTGTCGTCGGCGATCAGAGCGGCCGTGTCCGGCTGATGACTGACGATAGAGGCCAACAGATTCTAGAAGCGGGCCCATCTCATCCGGTCGAGATCACGGGTTTAAGCGGAGCACCCGATGTCGGCGAGACTTTTCTGGCTCTCGACGAGGAGCGCCAGGCCCGCGATATTGCTGACCGTAATGCCCATCGCAAGCGCACCAAAGAACTTTCGGTCGGTCACGCCCCGAGGCACATCTCGCTCGAATCCCTCCACGATCGCGTCAGTGAGGGCACGCTCAAGGAACTCAAGGTCGTGCTTAAAGCCGACGTTCAGGGCTCTCTTGAAGCTGTTTCTCAGGCAATCACAAAGCTCAGCAATTCGGAAGTCGCACTGCGAATCCTTCACAAGGCCACGGGTTCGATTAACGAATCCGACGTGCAGCTCGCCAACGCTTCGGATGCCATTATCGTCGGCTTCAGCGTGCGGCCCGATGCCGCGGCGTTGACGCTGGCTGATATTGAGGGCGTCGAGATCAAGACCTATCGCATCATCTACGAACTGATCGATGAATTCGAAAAGGCGATCATCGGCATGCTCGACAAGCGATACAAAGAAGTCGCCGAGGGCAAGGTTGAGATTCGCAAGGTTTACAAAATCTCGCGCATGGGCAACATTGCCGGCTGTTATGTCCTTGAGGGCGAGATCAGGCGCAACAGCCTGGTCCGGCTCGTTCGCGATGGAACGATCGTCTATGAGGGCAAGATGGAATCGCTGCGTCGCGTCAAGGACGACACCGCGCGCGTCGCCTCGGGTTTCGAATGCGGAATCCGCCTGGAGAAATTCGACGACTTCAAAGAAGGCGACGTCGTCGAATCTTACAAGATGGATGAAATCCCTGCCGAACTGGTCGCGGCGAGCGTGAGCTAATCGACGCTGCGACGACGTTAGTGCCGATATATCCCGGTGGCACAACATAATGGCCAACCGCGACCTAGACCCCCAATTTACCGACGATCCCACCCCCAGCCCGGCCCACGAACTTGCGCTCCAGGCGCCCATTAGCGAGGCCTCCGAACTCCACTTTGAGTTCAGCGTCTGCGTGCTCGAAGCCGAGTTGCGGCTGCCGATGTGTCACTCGCTGAAGGCCAAACGCGGCATCCTCGCCCGCGTGCTCAATCACCTGAAAAAATCCGGCCCGGTATCAGTCGCCGAAGTCGCGCATCAGAACTCATGGTCTCAAGCCGGCATCGCGGTCGCGGCCCTCTCTTCGGATCGTGCCGTTGCCGAGGGCATCTTGCGCGCGTCCGAGAAGCATCTGGCTCGAAGCCGAGAGGTCGAGCTGGTCTCCGCTTCGATCTATTTTCTATAAGCTCATGGGAGGGACGCTCGGGCGTGTTTACGCAGCGAGTGCGATCCGAGCCGAGCCGAGCCGAGCCGAGCCGAGCCGAAAAAAAGGTGAAAGTCCGTGAGGGCTGTGTTAACACGGTCGCGCCCACGTATTGCTCGATGCAAGGGTCCAATGCGTGGATTCACAGATTGATCCCTGCGAGATCATCCACCCTTCGCCTTGACCGACACCCTATAACCGTATAACCGTTGCCCAGCATAACCACCACACCCGAGATCGACCGACTGATCGCGCCGGAATGCCGGATGGCGATTCGGGCCGAGATCGCCAGTCTGGAAGGCGCCGAAGTCTTTTTCGTCGGTCGCCTCGATTCGAACCTCTGCGTCGAGGAGGTCGAGTCCTACGCCTTCGGCAATCGAAATTCGGTCCCGGCCCTGTTGCAATACGCGAAGCCGGGCGATGTCATCATTCATAATCACCCCTCGGGCAACCTTGAGCCCTCGACGGCCGATATCGAAATCTCTTCGCTTGCCGGAGAGCGCGGAATCGGCTCTTACATTATCGACAACGAATGCGACGCGGTGCGAACGGTCGTCAAGGCGACTCGGCTGCAAGTGGCGGAGCCGATTGAGATCGAGGCTCTGGCCGGGATGCTTTCGCCCGGCGGCAAGCTCGCGGACCGGCTCAAGGGTTACGAGTTCCGTCCCGCACAGATCGAAATGCTCACCGAGGTGTCGCGCGCGTTCAACGACGACGGCGTCGCGGTCGTCGAGGCCGATACCGGCACGGGCAAGTCCATGGCCTACCTCCTGCCGGCGATCGCATGGAGTCTCAAGAATCAGGAAAAGGTCGTCGTCGCGACGAACACGATCAACCTGCAGGAGCAACTGATCGAAAAGGATCTCCCGTTGCTTCGCCAGACTCTCGATCTCGATTTCGACGCCGTGCTCTTGAAGGGGCGAAACAATTACCTGTGCCGGCGCAAGGCCGACTACCTCGCCAAGCACCCGGATTTCGCCCGCGATGAGTCCCACGCGGATCAACTCGATTCAATTTTCGAGTGGATCAGGACGACGCGTGACGGCAGCCGCGAAGACCTGGGATTCACGCCGGACACCGGAGTGTGGGATCTTGTCATGTCCGAGGCTGACAATTGCCTCCGGACCCGTTGCCCGTTTTATCACAATTGTTTTTTCTACAATGCGAGGCGGCGGGCGGCCAGAGCCCAACTGATCGTCGCGAACCATCACCTCGTCATGGCCGATCTCGCCGTCCGGGCCGAGACCGACAACTACACCGGCTCGGCGGTCCTGCCCGCATACCATCGACTGATCCTGGACGAGGCTCATCATGTCGATGACGTCGCGACGCATTATTTCGGCTCGCGCGTGACAGGTCGAGGGACGCTCAATCAACTCGGCCGGCTTGCCTCGGCACGCTCCGGAGACGGGTTGCTCCGCTTCGTCTCGCGCAAGATTCACGAGCGGCTCTATCCGATGCCCGAGGATAACGCGCGCAAATGGATGATGCGCCTCGCGGGAGACTTCCTGGCGATGCATCGCGATCTGGCGAGCGGTGTCGATGAAGCGATGGACCGAATCGCCATGGCGCTGGACGATCTTGAAGGCCTATCGGCGAATCGCTCGGTCGATCTGCGCCGTCGCGTGACCGCCCGGCTTACCGAGAACCCCACATGGGAGCCCAATATCAGGGCGCCCCTAATTTCGCTTGTCACGACAGCGCGCCCTTACCTCGAAGCCCTCGGCGAGCTCTATCGCGCCCTGCACGCGACGATCGAAGAGGAGACACCCGAGAACATGAGCCCGCTGCTTGAGCTGCGCGCGGCGACGGGGAGGATCGAATCGCAACTTAAAAACATCCTGCGCTTTCTCACAAAGGATGAGGAGCGCTGCCGGTGGATTGAATACCGACGAAGGCCCAATAGTCGCGGGCGGGCATTCGTCGCCCTTTGCACCGCGCCGCTCGATACGGCTCCGCTGATCCGCGAGAAAATATTGCGCCGTTTCCGCACCGTGGTCATGACATCGGCCACGCTCGCCATCGAGAAGAAGTTCGATTTTTTCCTCGCCAGTATCGGTGCGCAGGATCAGGGAAAGCTCGGGCTTCTTGGTTCGGCGTCGGTGGCGCCCGGCGCTAGTTCGAGCCGCGGCCGCGAGCGGATGGTGACGACGATGATGTTGACGACCCCGTTCGATTACGACAATCAGGTCTACGTGGCCATCCCGGCCGATCTCCCCTCGCCGCTCGACGACGAATTTCCGGCGGCGGCAGCCCGATTCATAAGCCGATCTTTAAGGATCACGCAAGGACGCGCGTTCGTCCTGTTCACCTCATATAGAATGCTTAATGAAATTCACGATATCGTTTCGCCGGACCTCGAAGCCGAGGGATTCCCGTGTCTCAAGCAGGGATCAACAGGCCGGAGCCTGCTGACCCAATCTTTCCGCGAGCAGATCGGCACGGTCCTTTTCGGGGCGT